>JAGMDB010000171.1 GCA_023128875.1 Dehalococcoidia bacterium
AGGGAGCCGTCTATGCGTAGCATGGGAGGTGAGCCGACCACCAGATGCAAATCTGAGGCATTCCTTTTCTTAGCTAGCCGAAGCAAATCTATGATATTGACCATATCCCTTATAATAGACCCCTATGAGCTGAGGTTCAATGGCTTTTTAGCTCTGGTCTGGGGGTGTATTTGGGCACTGGAAGGTCATTTGCTAAGCTTCAGAGTGAACCTTATCTGCTGTTCATCTTGGCTCATATCAGTGATAACCACGAGGGTAAATCTGCCGCTGGCTCTCAAAGCTTCGGCAAAACGAAAGACGTCATCCTTAATAAATAGGCCCTCTACTATCAAAGTATCGCCGTCATGAGTTACAGTGAGAGCTTTACCCTTCAGGAGGCGTCCAGGTAAACAGCCATTTATCTTAGCCAAATCGCCAATAACATCGTCTCTGCCGGCGCTAAAGTTGTCAAGTGTGGTGGCGAAAGCAGCGGCGGTGGCTTCCAGAGAAGAGGCCTCCTCAGTCAAAGCGACTACGTTCTTGGTTTGAGCCTGTGCGGAGATGGCCATTTGATTTATAGATGCCAAGTTGGCGCGCAAATCAGTCGTGTAGGCTGCAGCGGTGATGTTGGCGTAAGCACCCAGAGCTAGCAAAACAATGCCAACTGTGATAACAGGCACGAAGAGAATTTCAGATATGGGGTGGGGCTTAGGGAGATAAATCTCAGGAAGAGCATTGAAATTGACCAGGGAATAAGCAATGGCTCCTTTCTCCGAGGCTAACACCTCTTTGAGAGCCAAACCAACATTAGTTGTGTATTGGCTTAGCGGAAAATCCTCAGGGGCCTTCACAGGTGAAGGCAGTGCCTGGACAGGGTGCCCCAGTTTCCCAAGTAGTAGCTTCCAGGTATCTTGCTGCTGAGCCAGCTCCCCACTGATTAGTATGGGCACGGTAGCTCCAATATGCTTATCCGTAGCATGGCTAGAGTTATAGAAGGTGATAGCTCGTTCTAGCTCCTCTCTGATGAGGGATATTTTTTCCTCTAGCGAAGCCTCCTGGGCTAAAGACAGACTGCGCACTACTTGTGGGATTCCTTCCATCAAAACCACGACATCAAAGTTACCGGGCTGAACATCAACGATGATAGCTTCAGGTTCGGTGACAGTTCTGGCTAGAGCCAGAGGTCTTAAATCCATAAGGTAAGGATTCAGCCCAGCCTTGTGCAACGTCGAGATTAGGGTATCCAGGGAATTTCTTGGCGAAGCTACCAGGTAGACCAGTGTTCCTTCTTTGAATACAGGAAGAGTCTGCCAGGAAAGATGAAGCTGCTCCAGAGGGATGGCTAGAATCCTGGCAGCCTCTCTATTCACTGCCTCGGGTAATATGTTCTTGGGCAATTCCGGAAGGTTAATTAGACGATAGAGACAATTTATGCCATTGATGCCAGCTATTACTTTCCTGGTTCCTATCCCTTGCGTTTGCCATAGCTCCTTGACTTTAGCAGCTACAGCATTCTCGTCAAGGACTGTTCCATCCTTAATCAAACCAGGTTCCAGAGGCATACTGGCCCATTTTTTTACCTGTCTTCCTCTGGTTTTCAGCACCCAGATAGCAGAATCATCTACATATATCGTGGTCGCTTCTTTAGCCATTATTTGGCCTCATAAGTATAAATTTTCATGCTCAAATCTAGTGAGCCTTCTTTATCTGAAGCGGTAACCTTTACCGAGTTTATGTCGCTGCTGGGGAACTTATCGCTCAGCTTCATGATAAACCTGATAAAGTCGGGCAGCGGCACTACTTTACCCTCAACGGCGAGCCTAAGTGTGAAAACCTGGTAGGTGATGCCATTTAGCTCCTCTTCTTCCGGAGGTGAAGAGGAAAGTTTAGTTATGGTCACATTGGCTTCATCAGCAGTTTCAAATAGGGCTTTGTTGATCTCTATAGATTCAGTATACTGGCCGAATTCATCCTGGAGGCTAGCAATGCTTGACTTAGCTTGCCCGAGCTTTGTCTCCAACCCTTTCTCCAGCTCTTTCCTCTCTGTTGTGTATTTGATGAAATCCTGATGCGCTTGAGCTACGCTAGTATTTAGCTCCCTTAGCTCTACCGTCTGGCGAGCGTAGATTATGCCTAAACTGGCGAGGAGGATGGCGAGAATACCGATGGTCAAAATCCACCTGGTTGTTTTACTTAGCTTCAATGGTTTTAACATTTGCAGATAACTATATACTAACTATACAATATCAGCCTGGTAAAGGAAAGATATTCAAACACCTTTTCTATCCCAAGCTTATTACCGGGCCTTATAAGGAGGGGTTTTAATCTTGTACCCACAGTTCATTACTTGCCAGATGACTCTGTCGTGGTATCAAACTTAGTCCATCTTTGTAGAGAGCTATGAAGGCATTGTAAACTCTGTAAGCTATTCAGAAATGCAAAAGGAGGTGTAATCATGACTGGGTCAAGAGATCCTATTATGAAATACATCCAGGGAGGGCTGACCACAGAGCAAGATATAATGTTGGACAATGCCCTACACAAGTATGTGGGTGAGCATATACTTGTTGGCCAGTGTCCGCCAGAATTCGGATGATGGCTTTCATACCCGCGATAATGAC
>JAGMDB010000172.1 GCA_023128875.1 Dehalococcoidia bacterium
CAGCCCCGCCTCCTTCCACAATTAGGCCATCTTTATGCAAAGCAAAGGCCATACCTTCGGCAATCTCTTCCTCTGACAACAGAATGACATCATCAACATACTCTTGAACCATACGGAACGAGTATTGATTATCCAAACCAATACCACCTAGTAGGGCGTCGGCGAGGGAGTCCTTTTCTTCTATTTCTACTGGATGACCGGCCTTCAGACTGTGGTACATTGCCGGTGCGACTTCCGGTGAAACACCTATCACTCGAATGGCAGGGTTTGCCGATTTCAGGGCAAGCGCGACCCCCGATATTAGCCCACCTCCTGAGAGCGGCACAATCGTCGTATCGATTTCTGGAAGATCCTCCAGCAGCTCCAGACCAATAGTACCGTGCCCAGCAATGATACGGGGATTGTCGGCAGTATTAATCCACGCCAACCTCTGCTTCTCCGCCAGTTCGGAAGCGTGATACATGGCTTCGTCTTGACTCTTGCCATAGACCACCGGCTCACCCCCGAGACGCTTAATGGCTTCTACTCTATAGCTCGGAACTCGTTTTGAGAGGCAAATCACAGCCTTAATGCCCAATTGCTTGGCTATGTATGCTACTGCCCGACCGTGGTTGCCGCTGGAGAAAGTGATTACCCCTCGTGCCTTTTCATCTGCTGTGAGGGTGAGCATCATGTTGGCGGCCCCTCGAATCTTGAAAGCGCCGGTGTGCTGTAAATTATCAAGCTTCAAATAAACCGGCACACCAACATATTCGGTTAACGAAGGGGAATTAATCAAAGGTGTTCTTCTGATTATGGGCGCAAGCCTCTTCCTAGCCATATAAATATCACGTAAGGTTATAGTATGTTTTGACATCAGTTTTTCTTCTCTTTCATATTTCGCCGTAACAACGTTTCTTTATTCTTGCTCAACCAACTTCATCAGTTTTTCGGCTTCCCCTTCAATCATTTTGTAACAGTGCACTTGTTCAGGAAATTTCCCCTCTCTAACTTCTGCTACATAGGCTTGGATAGCTTTCACTGAATCTTCAGCCATATTGGCATATCTTTTGACAAATTTAGGGTGAAAAGCCTCCCAGATGCCTAGGATATCGCTGACAATAAGAAGCTGCCCATCACAATAGGGACCTGCTCCAATACCATATACCGGTATTTTGAGATCCTCCGTTATGAATTTACCTATTTCAGGGGTTACTGCCTCTAGAAGTAAAAACGACGCACCTGCCTCCTGAACGGCTCTAGCATCCTTAATTAATTCATAGCCACTCTCAGCTGTGCGTCCCTGAGCCTTGTATCCGCCAAATTGCCCGGTGCTTTGCGGCGTCAGGCCGATATGACCACAAACGACCATCCCAGCATCAACGATCGCTTTTATTACTTTGGTGACGCGGCAGCCTCCCTCCAGCTTGATGGCATCAACTCCGGCTTCCTTATAGAACCTCCCCGCGTTCCTAACAGCATCCTCAGGTGTTATCTGATAGGACAAAAAAGGCATGTCACCCATCACGAAAGTGTTGGGGGCTCCTCGACGGACAGCCTCGGTATGAACAATGCATTGCTCCATGGTAACCGGCACAGTCCCCCCTGAATACCCGTAGACGCAGTTACCAAGGGAATCACCTACCAAGATCATGTCTATACCGGCCCGTTCTTGAAACTGAGCCGTAGGATAATCATAAGCAGTCAGCCAGGTAACCTTCTCACCCTGCTTCTTCATTCTTTGAAAATCCAGTATGGTCTTCTTAGCCATTTTCTCCTCCTAATTATATGGTATTGCTATTAAACCCATCCTCTCATACGGATGGCTGCGGTCACCTTGCGCAAGGCATTTACCCAAGCTGCCTCTCTCAAGGGAATATCCATTTCAGTGGCTGTGTCTACCATCTTCTCATAAGCCTTTAATATCTTCTCTTTAAGACGCTCATTTACAGTATCTATATCCCAGTACATATCGGTAAGCCCCTGAATACGTTCGAATTGGCAAACAATAATACCGCCAGCATTGGCTACGATATCGGGTATGATGGTGACCCCCTTATCTAAAAGCGTCTTCTCGGCGGGTGGAGTTACCGGTCCATTAGCTCCTTCCAAGATTACTTTGGCTTTGACTCTATCTGCGTTTTGTTCGTTAATCACGTTCTCAACAGCCGCCGGAATCAAAATCTCACAGTCCGTCTCTAATAATTCCTGGCCACTTATCGCCTTGGCTCCAGGGAAACCTACCACTGAACCCGTCCGGTCTTTTTGATTTCCCAGCTCTGAGATATCTAGCCCTGATGGAGCATAAATGGCTCCGTGGGTGTCCTCTACGGCAACGACTTTATACCCCTCATTATAGAGAAGCTCGGCCACAGTGCGACCCACAGCCCCAAAACCCTGCACCACTACTCGACACGACTCAGGGATAAAACCTTTGCTTTCGCTCTCCTCCAAGGCAATATAGAACACACCACGACCAGTAGCTTCGTGACCACCAAGAGACCCGCCAACAATGGCTGGCTTATCGTTAATGGCAGCCGGGCTATGGAAACCCGTAATTTGTTCATATTCGTCCAGCATCCAGGCTTGGGTTTGGTAGTTGGTGCCGATATCGGCACCGGGAACGTCAACCCAGGCACCTTTGGGACTCAGACCGCGTATGAAGCCTCGGCAAAGACGCTCTAACTCTCGCTCACTTAGCTTATGGGTGTCAGCGGCAATTCCACCCTTACCCCCACCGGCAGGTATATCAACCACGGCATGCTTTATGGTCATAGTCATTGCCAACGCCTTTACCTCGTCCAATGTCAAATTCGCCACGATTCTGGTTCCGTCTTTAGTTGGTCCTAAAGCGTCATTATGACAAACCCTATAGGCACTAAAGATTTGCAATTTGCCATCATCCATCCTTAACGGAATTTGAAATTCCACCGCCCGCATTGGCCGACTCAGGAATTCAACCATTTCCGGTTCAAGTCCCATCAACTTAGCTACAGTCTGCAAGCGAAATTTTGTTGCCTCCCAAAAACTAGCCATTTTACCTCCTTTATTTAACTTAGGCTCGCTAAAAATATTTATTTAGGGCTGGCTAAGACTAAATCGGCCGGGCCCTTGTCTGATAGCTTTAGCTGAGGTGCGTGCCTTTCCATAATTTCTCTAACAATGGCCGCCATTTTAACTTTCTGCCTGACAAATTCCTGATGCCAGCTCTCGGTGACCCACGGTTTGTAAATATCTGGTTCCGATGTTCCAGGTTCAAACTTAAAGTAGCAAGGCGAGGCGACCCGTGCAATTTCCGGGGTCTCCATAACTCTAAACTCGCCTCCCATTGAATCAACAGTGCTCACATAAACATCAAGGGGTATATTGACCGCCTTTCGGATCGATGCCAAAATCGGCAGTGAAACATCTGATAGAGGATTAAGTGTATTAGCCCCCATGGCCTCGATGAGCTGAGCCCCAGCCGCACTGCAGTATCCGGCAAAAACGGAACACTTAAAAACCATTTCCTTAGGTATAAAACCCTCTTTGCGCATTCGAGTTACAATGGAAAGCACGCCTTCGTCATAAACTAGAAAGCCCCTGATACCAGCTTCAATATTTCTCATCATATCAGCCAGCCAATAGGAAATATTATCCGAACCTCTTAACCTAGGCCCCCACATGGCTCCTTCCCAGTTAGACATCTCCTTCGAGCCTACATCCCACGCCTTACGGTGACCAACCGCCATTACAACTTCTACATTTTCATCTCGTGCCATCTGAGCCATAGCTTCTAATTCTTCAAAGTCACAGTATGTTGACCCGCCTACAGTAGCCACAACTCTATGAATGGTTATGTTCCTCTTCCTAGCCTCGTCAATCATAGCCTCCATGGTTGATGCACGTTCAATTCCTGAAATTTCTATTCTCCAGTGTGC
>JAGMDB010000173.1 GCA_023128875.1 Dehalococcoidia bacterium
AGTGTCTTAATCATTTAGTTTCCTCCTTTTCCCCCTTTTTTGCTAACTCTATTTTCCCCCGAGTAATTTTATTTGCCAGCTCACATGACATGAGGCATACAACATCAGGTATAGAATATGAAGTAGAAACAACTATACCTAGGCCAGCTAACCCCAAGTTAGTGCCCATAATAGTAGCAACTGATAATGATTCACCCCTATACGGGTTATCACCGGACACACCCGTATTCACAGCAGAGTGCCACTAAAATCCAAACCCTTTGGAGTCCTCTCGAACTATAAGTATTCTTTTGGTGTTAAACGTTTTCTGGCGTAACCAAAGTAAGCTAATATCATCAGGCCAGCAAATACGGCGATATAAACTATTGACATAGGATCGGCGCTAAAAAGACCCCACAGCAAAAAGCCAGAGCTCACAAAAGCTAGTGGTATCAGAACACTTCTACCAGGCAGATGCCATGCCATAGCCTGCCACTCTTTAGCAAACATTGTCTTATACTTAATGGCAGCCACTAGCAAAATAAGCCAGCATATCATTCCTGCCTCGCAGCCCATCATGCAAAGCTCCACGTAGAAGTCTTCAAGCACTGCAATATTGCCTATGACTAGAATAACAATTCCAAGAGCGTACATAGCCAGTATTGAAAACCAGGGAACTCTAGTCGTCCTGCTGATCCAAGCAAATGGTGACGGTAGCCCCTTCTCTTCAGCCAGCCCATACAGCAAACGGGAACCACAGTATACTTCTCCTACTAAGCAGGTGAATGCGGCTATCCAGGCTGCCGTATTCATAACCGCAGGCGCAGCTCCACCCCATATCTGCGTGGCTGCGTAAGTAAATGGCGACTCCATGACCCCCAACTCTGTATAATGCACCAGGCCTATCAATACTGTCTGGGCAAGAAAGTAAACTATTAAAAATGTCATACAGGCCCAGAACAGCCCTTTTGGCAGATCGGTAGCCTTTTTACACTCTCCGGCAGTGGTCAAAAGGGTTAAAGGACCCATATATGCATAAGCTCCCATGCCTAGAGCAGCAAAGGCACCCACCATACCGTACGGCATAAAAGGAATGAAGTTAGCAGCTTCCATTCTGCCGCTCGCAACACCTGATATTGCAAATATTACCATTATCGAGCAAAGTATCCCGACCAAGGCTAGCTGAGCTCTACCAGTTATCACTACTCCAGCCAAAATAATTCCGACAACAACCGACAGCCATATTAGTGCCCAGATGATTGCCGAAACATAGGGGCTTGCTGTCCATTGAAAGTACCAATTACTTATTAGCCCAATGGCTATGCTAACTGAGCCTAGGAAGATAAAATTCATGGCGATATAGGCGGTAGCCGCTACATACCCGTAACCACCTCCTAACATCCTCCTACCCCATACATAGAACGAGCCTGCCGTCGGCATGCCAACTGCCAATTCACTTAGTGCCATCATCACTACTAGAAACAATAGACCAGCAAACAGATACATCACTATAGCAACGGGGCCACCTTCACTGGCGCCGAGACCGATTAGAAGAAATATACCATCTCCAATCACCGCCCCCACCCCTATTGCCCAAATGTGCCAAAAACCAAGCTTCCTAACCAGACCAACTTCTTTTGCCACTTGTTACCTCCTTCTTAGCGATATTCTTCTTTAAATTTACCACTTTGTTACATTTATTCCCTCCTTATCAAGTTCTTGTCTTACTCTCTTTAGCACTTCGACTGAATTGGGGGCATCTCCATGGAAACATAATACCTCAGCGTGAAATTCAAGCTCCTTGCCATCAATAGTTCTAAGCTTATGGTGTTTAATTATGGAGATTGCTTGTTGGGCAACCTCCTCTGGGTCAGCAGGCCTTTTAACCCGTTCAATTACCATGTTGCCGTCAGAATCATATTTCAAATCGGGCAATCCCACTGCAGCCACTCTTAACCCAGCTAATTTAGCCTTTTTATATAGCAGGCTTTTCTCCTCTATGACCAGGATTAATTCGGGGTTATAGTGCTGTATAGCCTTTATAAAAGCCTCAGCGTATTTCTCTTGGTTGGAAACTAGAGGGTCGAGCATACCGTGGGGACTAATGTGCCACATTTTCATACCTTCTACTTTAAGGAATGCCTGCAGTGCCCCTAATTGGTAAAGTAAATCATCAATCAATTCTTCAGGGGTAATATCTATCATTCTTCTGCCAAAACCTCTTAAATCTTGAAACCCGGGATGGGCACCTACGGCAACATCATATTCTTTAGCCAATCTGACGGTAGCCCTCATTACTGTAGGGTCTCCGCCATGGAAGCCACAGGCCAAATTAGCCGAGGTAACATATTTCATAAGGGCTTCATCATTGCCAAGTTGGTATCTTCCGAAACTCTCACCCATATCAGCATTGATAACAACATTGTGCTTCTCCATCTTACCCCCTAAGAAATAATAGATTTTTCTTCAAATATTTTATCCTGCTCTTTTCTTATCTCGACAGCTTCGTCAGGCGTGCAATAAACAAACTTAACCGTATCTCTTCCCAGAAAAATTTGCCCTAGCATCCATTGGTCGGCGTAGATAACAGTTAGGGCACACACATAACCTCCGGTGGTCGGGCCCTCCCTGGGAAAAATTATTGGGGTATCCCCACTTACATTAACTCCTCCAGGCGTTGAGTATCCGTGATCCATTAATACGTTCGACGGATGCCTGCCTGATGCCTGTCTTGCCTTAGCCCACTTTGGTCTTGGGCCGGTTAATCTAATTCCTGACCTGTCTGAAGACGCTTGTGCGACGAATTCTGTGTTAAAAAATAATTCCATTCCCTCCTCACTAAAATAATCTGGGGCTGCGTTGGGTCCGGGAATAGCCCTCATTTCCCACCCTTTGCTGTATTTGGGGATAAGGTCAGCCTTGAATCGCCTTCCTTCCATATCTTTTAGGTCTTTCCCAGATTTTGAAAGCTTCAATTCGTCGCCCCTTTTTAGAGCTCTCCCCTCATAACCACCAAAGGCGCCATAAATAGCTGTAGATTTGCTACCTAGATATATTGGGACATCAATGCCGCCTGCAATGGCCAAATATTGTCTAAAGCCCAAGCTATCTTTGCCTAGAGTCCCCGAGGTGAAGATGTCGCCCTTGCTTATCTTGATAGCTTGCCATAGCGGGATAAGCTTTCCATTTATTCTTGGGCCCAAATTAGCACCAGTTACAGCTATAACGGCATCTGTTTCAAATTTAGCGGAAAAAGAACCAGCGGTGATTTCAATCACCGCTTCATTTAGGGAATTAGCTACAATTAGATTCGCGGCCCTTACCGCAAGGTGGTCCATCGCTCCTGATGGGGCAATGCCTTTATCTAGATATCCTTCCCTTCCAATCCAATCTTCAACCAAAGTTTGCATACCAGGCAGTAACACCTTTAACATAACCAACCTAACTCTCAAGGTAACGGCGTAACCTTTCTACCATGTTCCTGTTTTTTCTTAAACTCCTCGCCTTTATCTTTTACCTGTTCACAGAAATCAAGCCATTTCCTTAAAGAAAATTTCCTCTTTGAAATATCATATTGCCATTTTCCTTCTTCATGGACTAGCCTATATATCTCCCGAAGTTCCTCTTCTGATACCTCATAGTATTTCAATATATCGGTAGATCTAAAAAGAACCGGGCTTTCTTTGAATTGCGGGTGCTTTTGGCTAGTCTGGAAAATGGGAGCAGTTCTGCCAATTAACTGGTAGCCACCGCTGGAATCGACACCAAATATGGTGGAACAAAAATCGGCAAGGTCTACCGTGCCCTCAGCCGTCCAAGTTCTAGCCGGGCTATATTTTGGTGCTGTTACGGCACAGGTGGGGTTCAGTGGAAAGTAAAAAGGCAACCCTGGGAAAAAGCCAATCATGGCAACAAACCACTCATTTTTTAAGAACTTTTGCTTAAGCTCGTCTACAGTAATACCATTGTATCTTGCCACATAGGCCAAGTTACTTCCACTTTCACAGTTAGGTGCCTCTGGCTTGATCTCCCTAACATATTTCTCTATAGCCTTACGCACTTCGCTATCGTCGAAAACAAGTGGCAATGTTATATACCGCGTTTCGATTTCTGTGTCTTCAATGCTTTCAACTTTAGCCTCTACTGTGCTGATCTCGTCTGCTAATTTTCTTACATTGATTTTTAACGGGTCGAACTTATATAAATTAGTTCTGCCTCCTGGAACCGTTTCCTTTAAACCGTTTATGTTTTTCACTTTCTCATTGACAATTATTACTCTGAATATATTAAGGAGCATCTCTTTTAAGCCTGTCACCGCTTCCTCTGTTCCGTATGCCACCTCAAGAAATTCATCGCCTGCAACCCTAAAAAAAATCTCACTCCTATATTGCGTTTTTGGCATTACTTTTAATAGTGAATCATACTTACTTTTCATGTAAAGTGCCCAACCTATTAGAGATAAAAGCGGCCGTCTCCCTAACTAACTTGGCCAATGGCCCAATATTTCTCTCCTTTATACGCAAAGCCGGGCCGGCGATACTCAGCCCTGCAACCACTTTGGAATTATGGTCGAAGATCGGGGCCCCCACGCAACGGACCCCTATGATGTATTCCTCATCGTCCACTGAGTAGCCTTGCTCCCGAACCGTTTGCAGATCCTCCTCGATAGCACTAACCGTCTTCAATGATTTCGATGCACTAGGGCTGATGCTATACTTTGAGAAGAGCCGTGCCCTCTCCTCTTCAGACAAATAGGCTAGAATTGCCTTTCCCATGGCAGTATCATAAGCCTTAGCTCTGGATCCAATAGGCTGATCAAGCTTCAAATGGTATTTGCTCTCTATCTTGTCAATGCAGATTATATCAAGGCCATCTAACACGCCTAAATTGATAGTTTCACCGCTTTTCTCAGAAAGCCCAATCATCAATGGTCTGGCTATCTCGATAAAGTTTAAGTTCTGTACAACTTTGCCACCCAAGTCGAAAATCTTTATGGAAGCCATATAGCCAAGGCTTTTGGGGTTCTGTTGGACATATCCCAATGACTCAAGGGTGAGAAGCATCCTATGGATCGTTGTTTTAGGAGACTGAAGGAGCTGACAGAGTTCAGCTAATTGGAATTCATTTTTGGTAACAAGAAGTTCCATGAGCCTGAAAGCTTTGACGATGGACTTAATCTGATAGTAAGCCGCTTTTCCCATGGGCGTTCCACTATGCGTTACGGTGTTCCTAGATTACCTACATTATACCAATTATCACAAAAATGTCAAGACCTTTTGGCTCTATTATGTATTTTTGTGGGAAAATTTAAGAAAAAATTAAGGTCGTAAGAACACCGCAGCGAAGAAGCTAAACGAAAGGAGGTCTTACCCCCAATGGCTAAGAAGCAACAAAAGGTGACACAATTCTACTAACACTTGAAGATTACGAAGTACAGAAGTGTGAGAAGATAAGAGGGGCTAGTGATAGAGACAGAATGCTCCCTTAGTGGCTTGGCACTTTCGCTCTCATCCATAAGAACTCCAAGTCAAACCATCTTCGCTGAGTAAATACATTGTCTTCCTGTGTGGGCAGGCCAGATATTGAACATTCCGCTAAAAAGTGCAACTGGGTAACAAAACAAGGAAATGTGCCCCTTTGGATGGCCAAAGTCGTGACTAGGCCATACTTTGCTGGCAGCGGCAATAATGGGTAAAGTGGGCCGGAATATATGGCGGAACACTATGAGCGAGTAACGAAGATGTCTTTTTGGGTTCTGGAAAACGCAGTTCATAGTTATGCCGGAATACATTTAGCGCAGTGCCCTTCATGTAACTATGGACGAGACCCCAGACCCGTCACACGGGGGATTGCCACGGAGAATTCACATCCCAGCATTCGCTCCGTACCACCTGAGAAGAAGCCTAGCAAATTTTTTCATTTTTGCCCGTCCGCCTT
>JAGMDB010000174.1 GCA_023128875.1 Dehalococcoidia bacterium
CACGCTGCTATCTGCCTTTTCCCATAAATTAGAGCCTTCGTTGGTTGAAATAGGCATTTCAGGCAGTGTGAGCCAAATTATCAGGTTATTCTTACTTGACAGATTAGTAAGATAAATCATACAATCATGGAAAAAATTATAGGAGGGCAAATGCAACAGGGGGATAAGCGTGCAATAGGCAGGTGTTTTGGCTCTACTACAGTTGGTGCTCGGGGGCAGATGGTGATTCCGGCGGGAGCCCGGAAAGAGCTGGGCATAGATTTGGGCACCAAACTTCTGGTTTTCGGTCATTTCCATGGTAGAGCGCTTGTCTTTTTAAAAGTCGAAGCTGTAGAAGAGTTGCTTGATGTTATGAGCCAGCGTGTGGATGAATTTTCCAGGTTGCTGAAGGAAACTAAGACTGCACATATAGAAAATGAAAGCAATTGAAGTTAATAAGAATACCTATATTTTTCTTGTGCGGTGCTTTTTTCCCCTTTGGATGCCATGGCAGCCGGGATTAGCTATGTAATGTATGTTGACCCTCTCACCTATGGAGTGGGTGGATTAAGGGGTTCTCTTGTTGGTGTTGCCACCCTTCCGCTATGCTTTGATTTTAGTGTTCTGCTCGTTTTGCCCGTGGTTTTGGCGGGATTAGGTGCTTATTTCTTTTCTAAAATGGAGGCTGATTAAAAATGAGGAAATGGTTAACTGTAATAACGGTGGTCTGCTTAGTTGCTGCGGTTTGTGTTGGTTGTGCTGGCTCGAAGGATAAAATTCCAGAAACCACTGAGGTTATTCGGGGCGATGTAATAGCAAGCGTTTCTGTTAGTGGTAATCTGGAGATGCCACGTAAAGCGAATTTGTCCTTTGGCATTACAGGGTTGGTGGCAGAAATACTGGTGGATGAAGGAGAAAGTGTAGTGAAAGGCCAAACATTAGCCAGGATTGACTCTCGTTCTTTGGAATTAAACGTGGAAATGGCGCAGGCTGAATACGAGATGGCTGAATACAAACTCATGCAAACAATTTATCCTAAGTATGCCAACACCTATCTTACTGATCTTCCTGGAGTGTGGTTAGCTTTAGAGGAAGCTCAGGATAGTTTGGCGCAAGCACAGAATCTTTTAAGCGAAGGAGAACTTGAAGAGGCCCAGGTCTTGCTGAAGCAAGTTGAGGCGGATTTACATAAAGCTCAAGAGAAATCACAAGCGAGGAGATGGCCATTGCCTCTTTGGGTCAAACTGGTAGAGATGGAAGCTGATCAAGCCAAAACAGCTCTGGATATAGCTACAGAAGACTTGGCCAAAGGAACAATTATAGCTCCCTTCGATGGCATAGTGACCAACATTGATATGAAAACAGGCGAGCGGATTTCAGCAGGGGTGGGAGTGGTTTCCCTGGTTGACCCCACAAATATAAAGATGGATGGCGCCATCGATGAAATTGATATCGCCAGGGTGGTGTTAGGGCAAGAAACGATCGTCACTTTAGATGCTTTACCTGATAAAGAAGTGAAGGGCAAGATAACTTTTATCTCTCAAGCTGGCATGGTTCAAGCCGGAGTGGTGTCTTACAAGGCTACCGTAACTTTGGAAAATCATGGCGAAGAACTCAGGGATGGCATGAGTGCCACTGCAGAGATTATTATTGAGCGCCATGAAAGCGTATTGCTAATACCCAATCGGGCTATTCAGGGCACATGGGATAAGCCGTTGGTGGAAGTTCTCGTGGGCGAGCAAACTGAACGAAGAGAGGTTGTTTTAGGCTTAAGCGACGGTATAGATACCGAGGTTTTGTCTGGGCTGGAGGCAGGAGAAATAGTAGTATTTCCTGAGTCAGAAATACCTTTTAGAATGTTCGGCGGCTAATAATGATTGAACTTGAGAGCATCACAAAAGTGTATAGAGCAGGTCGAATGGAAGTTTCCGCTCTGCGGGGAATAAGCTGTCGAATTGAGGATGGGGAGATGGTGTCTATTATGGGACCTTCGGGCTCGGGCAAATCCACATTGATGAATATTATTGGCTGCCTTGATAAACCTACATCGGGAAAATATCTCTTCGACGGGGTTGAAGTGAGTAAACTCAGTGATAATAAACTAGCTGAGATAAGAAATAGAAAGATTGGTTTTGTTTTCCAGAGTTTTAATCTGTTACCCAGAACCACAGCACTGGCCAATGTGGAGTTACCGCTTATCTATGGTGGCAGTGGCAGCCATCGGCAAAGGGCTCTACAAGCTTTGGAATCTGTAGGGTTGGCTCATCGAGCTAAACATAAGCCAAGCGAGCTGGCAGGGGGCGAGCAGCAGAGGGTGGCTATAGCACGAGCTTTGATAAACAACCCCTCCCTTATTTTAGCTGATGAACCTACGGGGAATCTTGATACACAGACCAGCAGGGGAATTATGCTTCTGTTTAAGCAACTGAATCAGCAAGGCATGACTATCGTTTTAGTCACACATGAGTCGGACATTGTAGCCTATACCCAGCGCACCATAAAAATTCGTGATGGCCGAATCGAGGCACTAGAATGAAATTATGGGACTGCTTCGCTACTGCTTTACAGACTATATTTAGTCACAAACTTCGATCAGGTTTGACTATGCTGGGTATTTTGATTGGCGTAGCTGCGGTTATCTCTATGGTGTCTCTAGTCAGGTCAGAACAGGCTATGGTAAGGGAATCCTTGGAATCCCTGGGAGCTAATCTTATATTCGTCACCCCTGGCACCACAGGTGCCGGCCATGGGATTGGAGGTGCATTTGCCTCCACATCAACATTGACTTTGGAAGACGCTGAGGCCATTGCGAGCGATGCTCGGTCTGTATCGATGGTAGCTCCGGTGACGCAAAGCACGACCGAGGTAATAGCTGGAGGGGAAAACGTTGGATGCTTAACTCTTGGCGTGACTGTTGAGTATCAATATGTGCGCAACTTTGAGACGGAGCAAGGCAACTTTATCAGCGGGCAAGATTACATGAGGAGTGCTAGAGTGGTTGTTCTGGGAAATGAGCTGGCTGAAACCCTTTTTGGGCAGATGTCGCCGTTGGGTCAGCGCATAAGGATCAACGGACGCCAATTTGAAGTTATCGGCGTTCTTAAGAGGAAGGGAGAAGCTTTTGGCACGGAAGATCAAGCAGCAATGGTCCCTCTAAGCACGGCACAGGCAGTCTTATCATCTGAGCGTGCTGGTGGCAGTGGCCATGTTATTCAGGCCATTGCTATTCAAGCAAAGAGCAGGGATGCAATAGGCTCGGCACAATGGGAGATTAGTGATATCCTGCGGCAGCGCCATCATATCGGACCAGAAGGCGAAGATGATTTTAGAGTCATCAGCATGGGTGATATAGCGCGTACTGCTGACCAAATGTATGCAATAGGAGAGCTTATTATGGCGGCCATAGCTGGTATCTCTCTGCTTGTTGGTGGCATTGGGATCATGAATATCATGCTTGTTTCCGTAACTGAGCGCACCAGAGAAATTGGGCTTCGGAAGGCAGTGGGAGCCAAACGCCGTGATATTCTAACTCAGTTTCTTACTGAAGCTGCTGTGTTAAGCCTTTGTGGAGGTGCTGTAGGGGTGGCTTTAGGGTGGGTTATAATTAAGGTTAGCGCTGGCGTATTGGCGAATATGGGTTTCCCCTTTCCAGCCATACTCCCCGGGGATGTTGTTGCTTTGGCAGTGGGAGTGGCAATTTGTGTTGGACTTACCTCAGGCCTCTATCCTGCTATCAGAGCAGCACGGCTTGATCCTATTGAGTCATTGCGCCATGAATAGAGTTGGCCTTCAAATTGCCATTAGAGGCGAGCAATCTTTCGTGATAGAGAAGCTCGCCATCATGACAGAATAATCACCCGCCGTGAATCAAGGATAGAAACTCTGAGCGAGTAACTGCTTTGCTGCGAAAACTTCCTCTTATCGCTGAGGTTATCACGTTTGTTCCCGATTTCTTGATTCCCCTCATAATCATACATAGATGTTCGGCGCGCACAACTACAGCCACACCATCAGGCTGAATATTGTCGAATATAGCATCGGCAATCTGTCTGGTCATCCTTTCCTGAAGCTGAGGCCGCCTGGCGAAAATCTCTACTACCCTGGCTAACTTGCTTATCCCTACCACCTTGCCATCCGCACCAGGGATATAGCCTACATGAGCTACTCCATAGAAGGGGAGCAGGTGATGCTCACACATGGAATAAAAGGGGATATCTCTTAATATCACTAACTCTCGATGCCCTTCCTCAAAGCCTACTGCTAACTCAGTTTTGGGGTCGGCATCCAGACCAGAAAAAAGCTCAGCATACATTTCAGCGATTCGGCGTGGAGTATCTTTTATGCTCTCCCTGTGGGGGTCTTCGCCGATGGCTTCGATTATGGAGGCTGCGGCAAGCTTGATTTTGTCTTGATCTACCATTTTCAAATTCCCCTTTTGATAAACTGAAGGCTATCTCTGTCTGGTGTAGTATACAAATCTGAGCCAAGATAAAGGAGTGGTCTTATCTTATCGAGGTTGAGGAATCTCTCTGCGGTGAAGGCTTCTTTGAGGAAATGCATAGCAACTATCTCTCCAACAACCCAAATATGGTCGCCGTAAGTTTTGCTATCAACAAGCCTACATTCGTAAGCTGCGTAAGCGTCTTTCAATATAGGTACCTTAGTCTTTAGAGGCTTTTCCCTCTCAATGTCAAATCCTTCGAATTTATCTATTTCCTGCCCTGAGGTGCCACCAATCCGCGCAGCTAGCGAGGCTTTTTGGTAGGGTATGAAATTAAGACCAAATTCTTTGCTCTCAATGATAAGCTGGTAGGTGAATCTCTTGGGGGAGATCGAAACACCGTAAAGAGGTGGGGTGAAGGAAATTGAGCTGTGCCAAGCAGCGGTCATGGCATTATCTTTGCCTCCACTACTGCTGGTAACTATAACTGCTATTTTAGGAAAATGCTGGTTAAATTCTCCTACGCTCTCTGTAACAACTTTAGTCATGTTTAAGCCTCCTC
>JAGMDB010000175.1 GCA_023128875.1 Dehalococcoidia bacterium
AGCCTCCAGGGGTTGTCTGTGGAAGTTGCCTCAGCCTCGAGCCTACCTGCCCTGAATCATAGACCTTATGTGTTACATGGGAGGTACGGGGAATTGTGGCACATGTGTAAGAGAGAAACCAGAGAAAGCTGACTAGAATTAGCAGAGAAGATATTGGGACTATTCAAGGAAAGTAAAAGTGTAAAAAAGGAGAAGGAAACATGGTTATGTCGAGAATAAATGCATCTGCGGCTACATTGACTAAAAATAGAACTGATGATTCTATAAGCCCAAGCAGTGGGATGTGTGCCACCTGTATAGACGGTTGCGTGGGAATGTGTGAGATAGGAAAATCAGCTTACAGAGGGGCGGAGGTCATATATCCTCAGCCCTATGGTATCATTACAACTGCCTCAGAGAAGAATTACCCGCTAGACCTATCACACTTCACAATTTTGGGAACCGTTGTAGGAGCCAAGGGCATAGAAGAAAACTCGGATAAGGCTATTTTCGCCAATGTAGACCTGGAGAGGAAGATCGGTATAGACGGCAATATCAAAATTAAGCTGCCTATAGTAATAGGCGGCCTGGGCTCAACTGCCATTGCTAAAAACAACTGGGAAGGTTTAGCTATAGGAGCCGCCATCACTGGTATCCCACTCACCATAGGAGAAAACGTCTGTGGGATGGATCCAGGTGCTAAAATAGTCAATGGACATGTGGTTCATTCTCCGGAACTCGAGCGCCGGGTAAAACTATATAAAGAATGGCAACAAGACGGCTATGGTATAATCATCGTCCAAACCAACATCGAGGATACCAAACTGAATGTCGATGAATACGCTATATCACAGTTGGGCATCGAAGCTATTGAGCTCAAGTGGGGGCAAGGTGCTAAAGACATCGGCGGCGAGGTGATGATCGAGAACCTGGACAGGGCGCGAATGCTTAAAGATAGAGGCTATGTACTAATTCCTGACCCAGATTCTCCAGCGGTAGCCGAGGCATTCAAACAAGGAAAATTCAAGGAGTTTGAGAGGCATTCCAGGGTAGGAATGATTACTGAGGAAGGATTCATGGCAAGGGTAGAAGAACTTCGCCAGAGAGGAGCTAAGTATATCTCTCTTAAAACTGGAGCCTATAGACCGGCTGACCTGGCGAGAGCGTTGAAGTTCTGTTCCAAGGCTAAGGTAGACTTCTTAACCATAGACAGTGCTGGTGGTGGAACAGGGATGAGCCCATGGAGAATGATGAACGAATGGGGCATCCCCGGCGTATATTTGTGGTCGCAGGCATTCAGGTTTGCCGAGAGGCTTGCCGCTGAAGGAGAGCACATCCCGGATATCGGCTTTGCTAGTGGATTTGCCTTTGAAGACCAGATATTCAAAGGCCTGGCACTGGGTGCTCCCTACGTGAAGTTTATATCTATGGCTAGAGCTCCTCTGGCAGCTGCTATGGTAGGAAAGACCATCGGTAAACGAATGGCGGAAAAACAGGTACCAGTATATATTGAACGATTTGGCACAACTCCCGAAGAAGTATTCGTCACTGCGTCAGAGTTGAAGCAAAGGTTCGGTAATGACTTCGAAAGGATACCCACAGGTGCGCTGGGTCTGTACACTTACATGCAAAGACTCGACGAAGGCCTGCGTCAGTTAATGGCGGGGTCCCGCAAATTTGCCCTGGAATATATCAGTCGGGATGATATCGCAGCCCTAACAGAGGAAGCAGCTAAAGTTAGCGACATACGTTATGTGATGGAAGTTGACAAAGAAGAGGTGGACAAAATACTGGACACCTAATAAGGTATTAGACCTGTATCCTCAATATGTCGAAGGCACACTTTAGCTTCATTTGTGTGGTTGAAGATAAAAAAAGAATCTGGGCATAAGGTAGAGACAGGCAAATGTAACCACTACCGAATCTGTCGTGTCATGTGTATGATGTATAACCTAGAGTCGAAATTATGCTATGAGAGCGAATAGTGAGCTTGTTCTGGCTCGCCGAAAGACTGTAAACTAGGGCGACAATTGTCAAACTCTTTTTAAAAAGCGCTAGTAACAGCCAGTTCACTTGGGCTGTAAAATTGTTTAAGGAGGTAGAGATTATGTATATGCATGTGGGTAATTATGAAGTGATATCCCACCAAGAAACACCGGAATGCAGCCTCAGGTTGCTCAAGCTGACCCAGGATAAATTTGTCCACCAGCATCACCATCACAAGACAACTCAAATCTACTTTGTGCTAGAAGGGACTGCCAGAGCAACAGTGGCTGGCAAATCAGCAGTACTTAAGCCTCACCAAAGCCTGAGGATTCCACGAGACGCACTCCACGATATCCGAACCGAGGGTGAAGCTCTGGTGCTAAGCATCTCCATACCACCGTTAGATGCCTCTGACCAACATATAGCTACAGAGCACCGAGAAGGATAGCTTGATTGAAAGCCTTTCCCGATTCCTCTTGTAGCACGCTCGTAACTGGATGGGATTTTGGCTCAGACATCATACTCGTTGTCGAACAAAGCGTCTGCTTATTTTTACGCACCGGGAGAATAAATGCATATTAAAATCGACGTGGCGGTTATTGGTGCCGGGGTAATCGGCCTAGCTATAGCTTGGGAAATCGCCCAACGAAAAAAAGATGTGTTCGTCTTGGAAAAGAACCATACCTTCGGGCTTGAGACCAGCAGCAGGCAGAGCGAAGTCATTCACGCTGGTATTTACCATCCTGAGCATTCTCTTAGGACAAAGCTTTGTATCAAAGGGAGAAGCTTGCTTTACAAGCTTTGTGACAGACATGATATTGCCTACAAGAAGCTAGGAAAGATTATCGTGGCGGCAAACGAAAATGGAATTACACAGCTTGAAAAGCTTTACGAGCAGGGGAGGAGAAATGGCATTGAAGATTTGATGCTTCTTTCCCGAACAGAACTGAAAAGGCTTGAACCAAATATCGAGGC
>JAGMDB010000176.1 GCA_023128875.1 Dehalococcoidia bacterium
GCAGGCGGTTCCATTATCGGATTGCCTAGAGAAAGATCGAAGACATTCTCCTCACCATAGCGCTGTTTCAGGATAGTCCCTTCCTCAAACATTCGTTTGATCCAGGATCCCTCAATTATGCCTTTCTGTATTTTCTCAGAGATGGACACTGCGCATTTCCTTTCTACCATTGTGGAAGGCGGTAATGTTGATTTCACGGATATTTGGTGATAGGCGTCGGGAGATACCATCTTCCCAGGCATGGACTTCGAGACGTACAAAAACTGAGGCAGTTCCCAGCATGAATATGTTGAGTGTTCTGATATTGCCTAGTTCTCTGGCCCGGTGTGTGCCATCGATGAAATAAATACGGTCTGTCTGCCGCTTCAGAATATCGGTTATCTCTTTATCGCTGGGGTATCGTTCGTTGCCCATATTAACAGATAACGGCGGGAGCGCCAGGTTATTGATAAGCGCTATCCCTCCAGGTCGGAGGTAGTAACACCACCTGGCCGCCTCCAACTTCTCAAGGGCGACCAGTATGTCGACATCGCCTTTTCTGATTAAGGGAGAGCAGACTCGCTGGCCTATTCGTATGTGGCTTACCACACTGCCGCCTCGCTGTGCCATACCCAGGGTATCCGTTTTCTTAACATCGTATCCAGCAATTAAAGCTGCCTCGCCTATTATGTCAGTGGCTAGAACAACTCCCTGGCCTCCCACTCCGATAACAAGCATATCTAACTTCTTCACAGTGATTTCGCGGCCTCAATCTTGGATTGCTGATCTATTGCCTGCCGGGGGCAAATCTGCTGACAAATTGTGCAGGCGTCACCCACACACAGGCTGGTGTCAATGTAAACTCGTTCTTTTTCCCTTTGAATAGCTGGGCAGCCAAGCTGGAGGCAAATGCCACACAGGTTGCATTTCTCAGTATCAATGGCCCTGGGCTCGGAGTGTGTCGGCACACGCACCGAACAGGCACCACGGACTATAATGACCGACAATTCGGGGCTCTCTAGTGCGCTCTTGACAGCGTTCCTCAGTTGTTTCATATTGAAGGCATCGACCACCTTGACATCGCTGACGCCAATACCCCGAACCAGTTGCTCCAGTTCCACCGCCTTGGTCTTTTTGCCTTGTGCTGAAATACCAGTGCCCGGGTGTTCCTGATGGCCTGTCATGGCAGTGGTGCCATTATCAAGGATTATGATCGTTATCTGTCCTTTAGTGTAAACAGCGTTGACCAATCCGGTGATACCAGAATGCATGAAGGTAGAATCACCGATAACGGCTACCAATTTCTTTGCTATACCAGCTTTCTCCATGCCCAGGGCGTTGCCAATACTGGCACCCATGCAGGCACAGGTGTCCATGGCACTGAGGGGGGGATAGGTGCCCAGGGTGTAACAGCCAATATCTCCGGTTATGACCAGGCTCGATTCCTTCGGTGTCTTAACACGGGATTTCATTGGTTTGGAACGCTGCCCGATACTGCTGAGCGTAAAGAATATGCCAGTATGTGGGCAGCCGGGGCATAGGAGGGGAGGGCGTTTGGGCAAATCCAGGGCTGTATCTTCCACATGCCGTGATGAAGTCTCAGCCAGCAGCCCGGCGCTGCGGCTTCCTTTCTCAATAATATCCACGTTTAACTCGCCTGCTGCGGAGATGAATTCTTTCCCCATAACTTTTATCCCCATGGCCTGGATATTTTCTTGCAGAAATGGGTCGAGTTCCTCTATAACTATTACCCTGTCCACTTGAGCAGCGAAATTAAGGAGTAAATTCTGGGGAAGGGGGTAGGTCATACCCAGTTTAAGAAAGGAGGCTTGAGGGAAGGCCTCTCTGGCATACTGGTAAGCAACGCCGCTGGTCACTATGCCAAGACGGTGTTCACCCCATAATGCCTGATTAAAAGGGAAGGTCTCGGCGTAAGCGGCCACCTTGGCCAGACGCTCCGCTATCAATGGATGTCTGAGCCGGGCATGAATCGGCAGCATGACATATTTTTTTGCATCATAGTGGAAATTTGCCTGCCTGGCTGGTGTCAGTTTCTTCTGGTTCACCTCCACCACTGACTTTGAATGGGAGATGCGAGTGGTGACGCGCACCAGCACGGGGGTGTCAAACTTTTCGCTGATGTCAAAAGCGTATGCCATAAGCTTATAGGCTTCCTGGCTATCGCTGGGCTCCAGCATAGGCACTTTGGCTAATTTGGCGTAGTGGCGGTTATCCTGCTCGTTCTGTGAGCTATGTATTCCTGGGTCATCGGCGCAGATTATAACCATCCCGGCATTGACACCGATTGTCGCGGCTGCTATAAAAGGGTCGCTGGCCACATTCAAGCCCACCTGTTTCAAAGACACCAGTGAGCGCACGCCAACGTAGGCTGCCCCCATCGCCACCTCCATAGCCACCTTTTCATTTGTTGACCATTCGGCGTAGATGTCATCGTGGCGAGCCAGAGATTCAAGTATTTCGGTGCTCGGGGTTCCGGGGTAGGCGGTGGCTATCTTTACGCCAGCATGGTAGGCTCCTAAGGCTAGAGCCTCGTTCCCGGATAGGAGTTTTATCATCTTCGCCAAATCATACCATAGCTTGCCTGTTAGAGAAACACAGATAAAAACAGAGAATAAGTCCTTCGCCATATTGACAAACAGGTAAGCCATGCCTGCATAATATGGTCAAAGAATCTGGCTAAAAGGAGGCAGTGATGTCTGTTTATCTTATGCTTACTACTCTGACTGACAATGGCAGGGAAGCCGTTCAGGAAGACCCGGAGAAGCTCAGGGAAATTAATAAGGAGGTGGAGTATATGGGAGTTAAGATACTGAGCCAGTATGCCCTTTTGGGCCAGTATGACTTCGTCAATATAGTCGAAGCTCCGAGCAATGAAGTTATGGCCAAGCTGGCAATAAGATTGAGCGTCAAGGGAACCTTCCAAACCCTGACCCTGGCAGCAATTACCATCGAATCACTCATTGCTGCTCTGAAGGAGCGGGAAAGCCCGTGGTAATTCATTTGATATCTTATGCTCTGCCACACTAACACCCGAAGTTACTCGGGGCTAACCTGTGTTGCTTGTGACAAATTAGCCTTAAGCTCTTCACTAATGAGGTTGGCTAGACGCTATTACCAAAGTTGCCTTGATTTGTCGTTGATTCCTGGTAGGCCGTGAGGGATTCGAACCCACGACACCCTGATTAAAAGTCAGGTGCTCTGCCAACTGAGCTAACGGCCCCTGATTTACGAGCTGTAGTTAAGAAACCTGCTGTGGTGATACAGAATATGATTTTTCTATTCTGGTGTCAAAAGAGTAGAGATATAACAAGCAAACGCAGGATGAACATCACAGATATAGCCACCGTCAACGGCTTCAACAGAAAAAGCTACTCTGTTTGGTTTTCTAATCGGGTCACCAAATTTACTCAGCCCTGTTTCATCCCAGGGCATATTATGTCCTAATATTTCCAGAAAACCCTTCACATCTCTGGGGTGGTCCAATATCACTTCAAAAGGAAGTTGCTGGGCTAACCCTGTTAGTTGTTCAGTTTTCAGTTTTACTCGCATATACAGTGAAGATTATACTTTGGTAGATGCAGGGTGTCAACAGAAGCTCTTCCATAGATTTTTATGTTCTCCGCCAGCTCAGAACGGCTAGAGTGCTAAGGCCAACGCCCGCAATTATTGCTCCACGCCAGCCAAGCAGGCACAGGCTGGTGACAATTGCCCCGGCAATGATTATCCCTGCAAGAATAGATAGAAAGGCATATCTGAATCTTAAGCCGAGCAAGAAAGCAGCAATAGACCCAGTCCACGCACCAGTCACTGGAAGAGGGATGGCTACAAATAGTGTCAGACCAATTTTCTCGTACCTTTCGATGGTTTTCCTCCGCCGTCTGGTACGTTCAAAAACCCAATTAACCAGCTTTCGTCCTGCTTCTATACGGCAAATAACTCTGGTCAGCGAATCCAGAAATAATAGAAGTATTGGCACAGGCAATAGGTTACCAATAATGGCTAAGTAGAAAGCCTTAGGCCAGGGCATATGAAACCAATTTATAGCTAGTGGCAAAGCCACTCGGAGCTCCGCTATTGGTAAAGCCGATATGATGACTACTATTAACTCATGGGGAATATTCCAGCTCAGAGCCTCCTCAATCATGATTCTTTGGCTATTATATCACCTGGGTTGTTTGGTAACCTGACTGTGACTCCGACCTTGAACCGGATGTCTTTGCTGTTAGGGGAAGCTGTGATGGCACTTTTGATGTTACAGCGTGCGGTTCTGTTAGTGGCGGGTTGCATTTCGGCCGTGCTGATTGTCAGTGCAAGGAGAGCTGTATGTGCAACTGAGGACATAGGTAACAAATGCTTCCTGGTTGGCGTATAATACACAGGGATGGAAGAATCCAGCTGTAAGCGATGCTATTATGCGAAGGGTGTGGGGAACTAGCTACGACCAGCTCCATAATAGGCAGGTTTCCAGCCTGTGGTGCATATTGATAACGTGGAGGTTTTGAAAACTGACGCTCAAATACTTTGTCACCGGCAGTGCCGGCTTTATCGGCAGCCACCTTGTTGACCGACTGATTGGCATGGGCGAGGTAACTGTCTATGACAACCTCAGTTCAGGCAATGAGGAGTTCATTCAGCAGCACCGCAGTAAAAACAACTTCCAGTTCATTCAGGCAGACCTGCTAGATATTGATACCTTAAACCAAGCTGTTGCCAACCACGAC
>JAGMDB010000177.1 GCA_023128875.1 Dehalococcoidia bacterium
CTGAGACGGAAACTCAGGCGGAAAAACCGGAAACCGAAGTGGAAACCGGAAGCGGAAATGAATCTGAAAATAAGGTGGACTAAGAAGCAGAAAGAGATGGCGATAAAGGCAGACGTGCGGTTCTCTAAGCAGGACAAGATAAACCATCTACAGTTCTTGCCTGACAGCCCTGAGCAAATTGCTGAGAGCATGGAGAGGCTGGGGCCGTTGCGGGACCAGCTTTGTGAAGTCTTCCAAGCGGCCATTGACAGAGTTAACAAGGGCCAGCAAGAGTCAGACCGACTGGCTATTGACGAGACTAGAAAAGGTGACTCGGAGGATGAGGCTCCGCTGAAATAGGCCGAACCTTGGAGTCCGTTAGTTCTCACTATGAGAGCAAGTATGCAGTTAAGGAGGTGTCAAAATGGCTCAAGTGCAGTATGAAATTGATTCAATCAGGGTTGTAGCCGCCTGTCCTGATGAGGTCACTTTGATTTTGAAGGAAAAAGGCTCGGACAATTCTGTGCGAGTATGGCTAAGCCAGAAGCAGGGGGAGATTCTAGCAGGCCAGCTCCACGGGCGACCTGACAGCAAGAAAGAGCTTGATGCCTTTCTGGCTGATAACAATGCTGCCGACTCGGACATCGAATGTGTCACAATCCATCTAGAGTACAATACTTTTTTCGGCAAGCTGCTGCTTTCTCGATACGACAAGCGTAACGAAGTCAGGTGTCCAGTCGGCTTGGCACTTGCTTTGGCCGTGAGGGTCAGTGCGCCCGTTTTTTTTGACGGAGAGCTTTTCGACAAGGTTGGTGTGCGCCTTTCCGATACTCCATGTGAACCGCGCCGATAACCGTCCTAACGGAGACGACCGTTTAAGAGTTTCGCAGATGTACTACCAACTCTCGTCTGCAGTGCGATTCCATATTGGATGCAAATTGGAGACAAGTGGAAACTGAAACGGAAATTGAAGCTGAATAAAGTGCAAACTGGGAGGCAAATCTTGAAGACACAAGTTGGCTGATTGTTCAACATATTTTTGTAGATAGTTCAAAAAGATTACAGTTAATACCGTATTTACCTCCGAAGCTAAGGCGAGAAAAAGTACAGGTTTATTTCCTTGAGATTTTGGATTATAGTGTTATAATTGTATAAATAGCCATTCGGAGGGGACGGAGTGAAAGCAGAGCTTAACGCCACAGATGAATTCTACTTCCAGTGGCATATTACGGAGCGATGTAATAAGCATTGCCGCCACTGTTACCAGAATGGCCATCCTACCGAGGATTTACCCTTGGCTAAGCTTGGGCTAGTTCTTGACCATATGGAGGAAGCGCTGGTTAAGTGGGATAGACAAGGCTCCCTCTCCTTCACCGGGGGAGAGCCTTTTATTCGTCGGACAGAACTTTTCGCCCTGATGGATCGAGTTGACCAGATACCCAGTTTTGCTTATTATGACGTCCTGACTAACGGCTCGCTTATCTCAGGTGATGTTGCCGCTGCTCTAAAAAACCAGCGCAAGCTGCGCCGAGTGCAGGTTTCTTTGGAGGGATCAACACCAGCAATTAATGATGCTATTCGGGGTGATGACAGCTACCGAGAAACGTTAGATGCCATTCGAGAAATGAAGCGACGTGGTCTTACTGTCAGCGTCATGACCACTATAAGCCGATTTAATTACCAAGACATTCCTGCGCTCATTGAGGTTTTGAATGACGAGGGCGTAGATACCTTTGCTATGGAACGGCTGATCCCTGAAGGAAGGGGTGAATCATTCCGAGATCAACTCCTTTCT
>JAGMDB010000178.1 GCA_023128875.1 Dehalococcoidia bacterium
GCTTATGATACAAACCTTGCTAAATCATCAGACTCTCAAACTATTGGCAATAATCGCATGTGCTTTGACCTTAAGCCGACTGATGGAAGTGAAGGGCTTGCTTACAAAGCTGGCAGCCACTATGGAGAGAATAGGCCCCAAGCTCGCTATGCATCTAACCCCTGCTGCAATCGGGTTGGTTCCTATGCCAGGTGGAGCTTTAGTTTCGGCTACCGCCTTGCAAGATCTGACTAAAAGAATAGGATTGACTCCAGAGCAGGCCACATTCATAAATTACTGGTTCAGACACATATGGGAATACACCTTGCCTGTATATCCCGCCGTTATAACAGCAAGTGTAATACTGTCCATTCCGCTCTCTTCCATGGTGATAACACTCGCGCCTATGACCGCACTAGCCATTGCGTTTGGAAGCGTTTCCACTTACAGAATTCTGAAGATGAAGAAGATGACGGAGACCAGAGAGAAAACTTCGGGAAGTGTAGCATACAACCTTCTCAAAGCTTCCTGGCCAGTTCTCTTGCTTATCTCGCTAATTTTGGTGGGGTTGGATGCGGCAGTAGTTTTCCCTCTTGTATTAACCCTCTGCGCCCTACAACAAAGAGCCAAATGGCCAGAATTGAAAGAAGCGCTCAGATATGGGCTGGGCCCCAAAATCCTGCTCCTGTTATATGCCGTAATGCTATACAAGGCAACAATAGAAAGCTCTGGTGCTGCCTATACTCTTCTTTCAGATATGGAGGGCATAAGGCTGCCGACTTTAGCTATCCTTGCGGCACTGCCCTTCCTGGTGGGTTTCGCCACGGGGCTCAGCTTGCCATTTGTCGGCATCGCCTTTCCTCTATTAGTCTCTTTCATAGCCCCAGACTCAGGAGTCAACAGCTATGCCCTGCTACTAGCCTATACAAGTGGGATGGTGGGGCTTCTTCTCTCGCCTCTCCATCTTTGCCTTATACTCTCGGCAGAGTATTTTAAGGCCACCCTGGCAAAGGTATATCGGTATATTCTACCTCCGCTCCTGGCCATGGAAGCCATTGTAATACTTGTCTATTACATAGCGGCCTAGCAAGCAGAAGATTATTTCACTACATTTAGCGCGAAGAGGAGACCCAGCTTAGACAGTCCAAGATGATACAATATAGTTACAGCATCAGGTAGAGCATATTTACAATGGATGATAAAAGCCTGGAAATGACCGAGTTCCCCCGGGTCCGGGAAATACTTGCTGGATTTACTTCGTTTTCGGCCAGCCGCGAATTGGCCCTCAAGCTTCAACCGCTTTTAGATTACGCACAGATTTCTCTACTGTTGAGACAGTCGGCAGAGGCACGTCACCTCTTCTCACTAAGACCCGAGTTTTCTATTGGCGGAGTCCTCGATATTCGAGAACCAGCGAAGATGGCAGCGCTGGATAAGATCCTGGAGCCACGAACTCTCATAGAAATCCAACAGACCCTGGATGCTATCCATCAATTGCGTGGCAGCCTTGCGAAGCTGTCAGGTGAGCTTCCATTGCTCTGGAACATCGCTGCTGGTATTGTTGAGTTGCACCAGATTGAAAAAAACATCGGTAGCTGCATCACACCAAGCGGTGAATTGCTGGATTCAGCTTCGCCTGAGCTGGCCGTGGTGAGACAAGGCTTCAGAAAGGCGCGTGAGCAACTGTTAAACCGCCTGGAATCCATAATCGGATCGCCTAGATGGCGCAGAATAATCCAGGAACCTATCGTCACCCAGAGAGAAGGAAGATACGTCATCCCGGTCAAGGTTGAACGCAGAAGGGAAATAAAGGGCACCGTTCATGATATATCCAATACCGGAGCCACCGCATTTGTTGAGCCGTGGACCACTGTGGAGCTGGGGAACGAGCTTCGAGAACTCGCCATAAAGGAACAGCGTGAGATTGAGAGAATTCTCAGGGCTCTCAGTGCTGAAGTGGGAGCACACGAGATCGAAATCTCTCATAATATAGCCCTGGTTGGTGAGCTGGATCTGGCACTGGCCAAGGCAAGGTATGCAAGGAGCGCGACGGCTACTGAACCTATCCTCACCACCTTCGGTGAGAACGTAAAAAAGCCCGTAGATGGGCAGATTGGTGTATTCAAACTCGTTGAAGCCAGGCATCCCTTGCTGGCACAAAAAGCAGTACCACTTTCAGTAGAGATAGGGCGAGATTTCTCTACCCTTGTTATTACCGGACCCAATACAGGTGGTAAAACAGTAGCACTTAAGACGATTGGCCTGCTCACCTTGATGACGCAGGCTGGCATGCCAATCCCCGCTTCAGAGGAAAGCTGTATCCCCATCTTTGATGGTATATTCGCCGATATCGGTGATGAGCAAAGCATTGAGCATACGCTTTCCTCCTTCGGCTGGCACATCGGTAACATCGTACGTATCATCAAGAATGCTACAGGAAGAACCCTCGTGCTTCTAGACGAGCTAGGCACGAGCACCGACCCAGTCGAAGGGTCTGCTCTGGCTCGCTCCATTTTGCTCTATTTCCTGTCGAGAGGAACGATGACCGTAGCCACCACACACTATAGTGACCTGAAAACATTCGCACACACGACTTCAGGCATGCAAAACGCCTCGCTTGACTTTGACCCACTTACACTAACGCCGACCTACCACCTGACGATAGGTATACCTGGCGGCAGTAATGCTCTGGCTACTGCTTCTCGCCTGGGCTTGGCCTCTCAAATTGTCAGTCGCGCCAGAGAGATGCTCTCAAAAGGAGCACAGGACATGGAGGCTTTGCTTGCTGGTTTGATGAGTGAAAAACAAAGAGCTGCAGCCCTCAGTAGTGATTTGGAAAAAGAAAAGAATGAAGCCGAACGACGAAACACAAAGTTAGAAAATGAGCTTCAACGGTTAAGAACGGAAGAACGAAAGATCATCCAGGAAGCCCGGGACAATATTGTTCACGAGGCTGCAGAGTTGCAGAAAGAAATCCACCAGGCTAAATCAGAATTACGCAAGAAAAAATCAAGGGAGGGAATAGAGCTAGCCAGGAAAGCTGTGGCTGCCACGGAGAAGCGGCTAGAGAGCGAGGCCTGGCAGGCAAAGGCAATCAAGGAAACAGACGGGGCGGCGATGAACGAGGATGAAATTACCACAGGAGATACGGTTCGGCTAAAAGAAGCAAACCTGCAGGCGACAGTGCTGTCGATATCAGAGAAGACACGGCAGGTTGAGATTCAGATCGGGCGCACCAAAGCCAGCCTAAGCCTCAATAGCGTAGAAAAGATAACACCCCCACCTGGCGAAGCAGGCTCAAAAATCGCCCCGGTGAAAAAAGAACTGAGCAAACGAACAGTTTCTATTGAACTTGACCTCCGGGGAAAGAGGGCCGATGAGATAGAGTGGGCACTTGACAGCTACCTCAATGATGCCTGTTTGGCTAATTTAAGAGAGGCCCGCATTATTCACGGCATTGGCACTGGCACAGTACGCAATATCGTCAGAGGACTTGTTGCTTCTCACCCGCTGGTCAAGTCCTACCGCCCCGGTGAGCAAAGCGAAGGTAGTGGCGGAGTGACCATTGTCAATCTGTAGCTGTAAAATAACTCGTTCCTACAAATCTCCGAGGCAGGAGTGCATACCGCGATGCTAATATCAAGAAGGTTCTCCCTTAGTAGAGTGAAGATGCTCGGGCTTCTCGATGAAATGGAGGCGGCTACCGATACAGCTGAGTCGCTATATGTACCCTTTGGGCTGTCGGTGTCGGAAGTTGAAAACCTGCTCATAAAAGCGTTTGGCCCTCAAGATATCCCCCAGGACCTGGTTGAGCTTGCTGCCAATTCGAAAACGGGCGCGACTCTTTTTTGGGGCTCGCCACGGAAATATCTGATTTTACCACCATTTCCGCTTGCGGAAGGCCACTTAGCTGATGGCTACGATGTTGCGCCCCTGCGTTGCTTGCTCAAACATGATTTCAGGGTTGCATTGGCTCTGGTGCGCCTGGGCGCATACGCAGTTGGCATCTGCCAGAGCGAGAATATCATCTCCAGCAAGGTTGGAACGGGCCTGGTCCACGCGCGACACAAAAAAGGCGGCTCTTCACAACAACGCTTTCAGCGTCACCGAGAAAAACAAATAGAGTATTTTCTAACCCGAGTTTGCACCCATGTGCGAGAGCAGCTCGAGCCTTATAGCCATGCCCTGGACTACATCGTCTATGGGGGTGCATGGACGACGATTCTCTCACTTCGGAAACGGTGCTCATTCCTGCGTCAGTTTGACGACCGTACTTTACCGCCGCTGCTCAACATACCTGAACCTCGCAAGGTGGTGCTGGAAGCGGCAATAAGCCAAGTCTGGTCAAGCATCGTGATTGAATGGCATGACAACGAGGACCCGGACACTGGGTAGGAGATTCTCTAGCCCAATGCTGGCATCTAACAGGCAAGGCCGAGTCAGCCTCCGCCCAAGCCCAAAATAGAACCAATAAAATCACTTTGCCCACGCACAAAATCAGCAACGGGCATTGCATGTTTCCCTTCTAGCTGAACCTGGCAAAGGACCAGAATGCCCTCTCCAGTCACCACGCCAATACCCGGCGGCTCTCGCAAAGCTATTACCTGCCCCATTCTACGCTTTGCTGGTTTACTCAGGAGAGCAGCTTCGTGGATTTTGAGTCGTTTGCCTTGCCACCGAGTATAGCAGCTCGGCCAGGG
>JAGMDB010000179.1 GCA_023128875.1 Dehalococcoidia bacterium
CTTTGCCGGTGGGCGCTCCTGAGAAACATAACCAGCTTTTCTCCCTGCCGTTCTCAGACATATGCGATATAATACTTGCTCAGGAGCATTGCTACTCAAAGGGGCACGTGGAAGGTGTCATGCAGCGACAAGATTATATTGAAGCGCAATGTCTAGGTATATCTGGTATTTCATTGCCTTGTCTCCTAGCTATCGAGGCGATTCTAGATAGCAAGGAGTTACCTAAAAGGGCAACGATAGTAACTTACGTCAAGAGCCGAGGAAATTCCCAGGAGCAGCATCTAATTCTTTTCGACGATTGGTGCCGCGTCCCGTTAACAGTAGTGAAGAGCGGTTTTGCCAGTGGTTATCCGGGGGAGGCACCAAAAGCATTCTCGCTAGCAATTTGTATGATCAGGAGCAAAGACATTCCGATTTACGGATTTGAAGCAGATATGACAGAGTTCAGGCTAATTGAGCATGGACAAGTTGACAAGCAGTTATATCGGAGAATTATGACCGAGAGCGAGCTATTGACTTGGCCTTGGCCGCTGTGGATTCTGAATGAACATGAAGCTTTATTAGGCGAGGGAAAACTCTGGAAAGGACTTTATTGGCGGGGTGAAAAGAGCGACTGGCTCACAAAGGTTATCGGAGGTATCGCTGAATATAATCCAGTGGCTGGGAAAAAATTACGGCTCGCCGTTGACCAGCTAGAAGGATTTGACGAAACCGAGCAACTGCAGCAAATAGGGATACTACTAAGAGACGGTTGGATTGAGTTTACACAGAAAATATGGGCAGGATTAACGAACATGGATAAGTCAGGTGTCGGGCCAAACGATGTCAAGGGTATGCTAACCAAGTCTCACCTTGATAATGAGCCGGTGAGAATTGCCTCGTTGGCCTTGGATATGGCGAATAAAGTGCAACATGACAGAAATGCAACCTTCCATTTCGCCACAGCCTGTGTGGTTATTACCGTCCTGGCAATGGATATGTTAATGGAGTCTGCCAAACGGAATGAGATGTTATCAAGGCAAACATACTACAAATGCCCTAGGTGTGGAAGCATAGAGCTGTCGGTTGTTACCAAGGGCACATTAGATTTTGACGGAGTGCCTATTCCTATGGATTATCTGGTATGCAACAAATGCAAATGGGAAATCGAGGAAACTGGCTTGACTACTCCACCTTTCTGAAGGAGTGATGTCGGCGAAAGAGGCCTGCCGCTTCTGTTTTACAAAGAAGGGGCATCTCTGGTAACAATTACTCATTATGTTCCGTTGTGAACCTATATTCGTGGGGAGTGCAACCACGACAATTGCTGGGGAAGTACTGCTGGAAAGACTTACGTAGTGTCTAAAGACACTACCTGCAACACCGAATGGCATAGCAAATAACCGCTGGTCCGGGAAGCACTAAAGCTGGTAAGTGAAGTAAGCGTTAGCTCCGGCTAGCGACCCCCTGAATGATTTCAGCTTCACGTTTGCCAGATTGAGGAATTTGTCGCCCCTCATCGCTTGGCACACATTTGCATGCTGGCCGTGAAGTGACATCTGGCCGTGAACATCTCCGGCTCTCACTGTGACGGTCTTCTCGCCACGGTTACGGGCAGGTACAACATAGTGACTAAGAATGAACCGACGAATTCTATCCGCGCTGCTCTCGGTATTTTTCGAGGACTGGGACACAAATGCTTCATCCACTCCAGGTTTTCTATTTCTTGATCTTACTCTGCTGGTCATTCGTTTAGCCTCTTCGCACAGTTGCTCCATCTTTTGCAGTATTTCCTGGTATCTAGCATAATCCTCGCCGAAAAGTTCAGCTTCGGTCATGGGTCTGTACCCAGACTGCCACTTCTCAATCAGTTCAATCCGCTCCCCTACTTGCTCGTCCGTAAAGCCACGAGTCTTTAATGAACGCCGAGAGCTGGAATTCCGCATCCATTCATGGTATTCTTTTTGCCCTTTCGAATCATCACATTTCTGGCAAGCTGGAACAACATTGCGAGGAATGAAGTCTCCGCACTGGATTACAGGTACTAGGTGGTCCTTCCTGGGAGGCTGTTTGGCGCCGCAAAAAGCGCAGCCCCCAAAAAATTCCAAAGAGGCTTCATAGTCTTCAGTAGTGTAATCCGTTTCCAGCGCATTCTCTAAAATGGAACGCCTTAACTGATACTTCGCATAGGCGAAGCTGCCGGTTTGAGTTCTAACCTTGGTCATTTCATGCCCCCTTAATTCTCGCGTTGTAGGTTCTGTGATGAGCAATACTCTTAACGTATTTTACCACGACGCAGTTGATGAAGGCCTGCCAGTGCAGCTATTACGGTGACTTAACAAAATAGCGTATTGTTCAACCTTCAGACAGTGGGTATAATAGAGGCAGGAACGATAGTGAATATAGCACAGATTTGCCACACATCTATTGGAGAGCGGAGTCGACCTAAGATATATTCAGGAGCTACTGGGATATAAAAGCCTAAAAACTACGGAGATATACACTCATATGAGCGAACAAGACATTGGTCGTATTTGTAGTCCACTGGATACATTTCAAAAACTGTAAGGGTCAATAAATAATGACAGAATTTGGTTCACCGAGAGTTGGGAATAAACGAAGTAGGTTCGTTTACACGTAGTTACATCCCTAAGGAAGGTAGATAAGAATGACCGAAGATAACCTCTCAAAGAAATCTTTGGCTAAGTGGCAAGACATGCCGAACGATGGTTCGCTAGACACCTTTGCCAAGTTGACTTATCTTAGTTCTGACACGCTCAGATTAACAGAGCCAGGGGTTACCATTCTTCCCAACAATGCGATATTAGCAGAAATATCGAAAGATAAAAACTTGTTTACTCAAACCACCAAGGATGTCCTTGTAGCCTTGCAGGATGGCGGAGTGCAAGCACACCTTTATGATGATGGTAGAGAAAAGCGTGAACTTATACTTGATTCTGCTGACGTTATTCTACCAATTCTTCTTTTCCTAGGGAAAGCTGCTGCCACTGTAGGCTTAGGTATCTTAGCGAGCTGGATTTACGATCGTTGGATAAAGACTGGTGCTAAACGACCACCATCCGTAAGAGCGGAATACGTGGAAATTGGTCAGCACAGGACTGTTGTTCGATGGCGCAGAATTGAGGGGCAAGTCCCAGAAATACAGCGTCTATTGTCTGAGGAGGCCCAAATATTGGCTAAACAGGATTCTGCAAATAGAGTCGAGTCCTCTGCAACAGTTCATGAAAAGGCCGCAGGGGAATCATGGTGGACTAGCCATTGTAAAAACTCCGCACATGCTGCCTTAGCAGTCGCAAACGATTTGATCCAAGAAGCTGAAGAAGCTATTAGCAGGAAGAAAATGGATGTTGCAGAGACACTTTATAGGCGTAGTTTGGGCAAGATCCGTGAAGCTCTACTTTGGGAGCCTGAGGAGAAATCTCACAGCAAGTATCTTCATGATGTTGGTCGTCAGATTCATGGTATTTTCGGGTGTCAATTGGAATTCAAAGATGGTCTGTATTGGGTGAAATGTCCTGTGATGCTATCTCATAGTAAAGGTGGTTTTAGCATAGGTGGTTCAGGAAATGCCATTTGTTCAATATGTGGTAACGATATTTTTGATTGTCCTCATGTAAAGGGAAACACTTATGATGGTGTAGTAGCGAAACGTCATTATGACATTTGTAACATTTGTGGACAACAAGAATGTAACCATAAAGAGGGAGAGACATATAAGGGAGTGCGGGCGTTCGCTATAGTTACTGAATTGAATCTTGACCATGTTTCATTTGTGCAGAATCCAGCGAATCCATTATGTGTTGTCCATGGGTATTCGGTACCAAAATCTGATCTATTAGAAATGCTTCCTGAAGACGAACGGAACCGAGTTATTTACGGCGAAACAATTATTCATTGCTCTCATTGCTTAACTTGCAAGGGAAACTAGAATTATGTGGGGGCGTCGTCTAACAGCGTGTATCTGGTTCGGGCTTCGCCCTCACGCAAATTGCCTTCGGCAACTTCTTTTATCTGCAAAACGTTATATGGAAAGCCTGAACAAAAGGGCGGATTGTTATCTCATTGCACAATAGTCCATTTTGTTACATGACTATCGCTTAGTAGGTCTGAACAAACGAATCAGAAGCATTACTCTACGTTAATAGTTATTAACAAGGCCCTAAACCAAAATCAATGTTTTTCCGTTATGTATAGTGAAGTGTCACGAATAGCACAGGAGGTGAACTTTAGATGAAGAAGGTGTTTCTATGTGTACTTGCTGTAGCATTGCTGTCAGGACTGGTGGCTTGTGCCCAACCAACAGTCAGTGGTGAGGTAATACAATCAGAAAAACAAAGGATAACTTCTCCAGAAGTAGATAAAGCTGAGCTAACAACTCTGGCAAACGGAAATAGCGCCTTTGCCTTCGACCTGTATCAGGCACTCAGAGATGAGGATGGCAATTTATTCTACTCTCCTTACAGCATCTCGCTAGCGTTGGCAATGACCTATGCCGGAGCCAGAGGTGAGACCGAAAAGCAGATGGCAGACACACTGCACTTTACACTCCCCCAAGACCGTTTACATCTGGCATTCAATAGCCTGGATTTGGAACTAAGTCAGCGTGGTAAAGGTGCTAAAGGCAAGGACGGTGAGGGTTTCAGACTGAATATCGCTAATGCCATCTGGGGGCAAAAGGATTATCACTTCCTTGCCACCTTCCTTGATGTTCTGGCTGAGAATTATGGTGCCGGGCTGAGAGTTCTAGACTTCACCAAGGAGCCAGAAAAGTCTCGCATCGTTATCAATGACTGGGTAAGGGAAGAGACAGAAGGACGGATTGAAAACCTGCTTCCGCCGGGCTCTGTTGATCCACCTACCAGTCTTGTCCTCACCAATGCCATTTACTTCAACGCGGCGTGGCAATATCCCTTCGAGGAGAATGCCACCACAGACGGACTTTTCCATCTGCTTGAGGGAGGGGAGGTCAGTGTGCCAATGATGGGGCAGGAAAAGTCTTTAGGTTATGCGGAGAGCGAAGGCTATCAGGCGGTGGAACTACCCTACGATGGTCGTGAGCTCTCAATGGTAATTCTGCTACCTCAAGCTGGCAATTTTGAGACATTTGAAAAATCTCTCGATGTCCAGCAGGTCGATACTATTATTAAGAACCTGGGCTCCA
>JAGMDB010000018.1 GCA_023128875.1 Dehalococcoidia bacterium
ATGATGAGAAAGGCTATTTCTCCCAAAGCTGTGATCCCAGTCAAATATAACCAAAAACCTCTCTCAGAGGAGATAATCCGAGACATAATCTCCTTTCTCTTTATTTACCTCCTTGTGGCGGCTGGGGCTTCTATAGTGCTTGGTTTCTTAGGGCTTGATTTGGAAACATCGTTCTCAGCAGTAGCTGCTACTCTAGGGAATGTAGGGCCTGGGCTGGGTGGAGTTGGCCCTGGTTTGAATTACGCCTGGCTTCCCGCAGCAGGGAAGGGCCTTTTGATTGTCTGTATGTGGTTAGGAAGGTTGGAGTTATTCACGGTTTTAATGATATTTTGGCCTCGCTTCTGGAGAGGGTAATTTCCAGTGGAAAGGCGGGAATAACCAAGTTATACTTTAGGTAAATGATAAACGTCGCTTTTCAGGGAGAAAGAGGTGCTTTTAGTGAAGATGCTATCATAAAGCTTTTTAGAGAAAGCATTGGCTTTTTGCCTTGTATTCACCTTCGGGATGTTTTTCAAGCTGTGTCAGAGGGTAACGCCAGTTTTGGTGTAGCTCCTATAGAAAACTCTCAAGCTGGCAGTATCAATGAGACGTATGATTTGCTGTTAGCATATCCCCTTAATATATTTGCTGAAGTCATTCTCAGGATAAGCCATTGTCTAATGGCTCTGCCTGGGGAGAAATTAGCTGACATAAAGACGGTTTATTCCCACCCTCAAGCTTTGGCTCAATGCGAGGAATTCTTAACCAAATTGAAGGTCAAGATTGTGCCTAGCTATAATACTGCAGGCAGCGCCAAAATGATAAAAGAAAATCAATGCAGAGGATTTGCTGCGATAGCTAGTCAGAAGGCTGCTGATATCTATGGCTTAGAGATCGTCATGCCAAAAATTGAAACTAACATCAATAATTATACCAGGTTCATTGCTATCTCTAAGGAAAAAGCTAAGCCACATGAGAAGAGCAAGACCTCTCTAATCTTTTCCGTTAAGCATGCACCTGGTGCTTTGCATAAGGCCTTAGGCATTTTTGCTACTAGAGATATAAACCTGACAAAATTAGAGTCCAGACCAAGCAGGAGTAAACCTTGGGAGTATGTTTTCTACGTTGACTTTGAGGGTCACTTGGGTGGTGAGATTTACCAGGAAGCTATAAAGGAGCTGCAAAGGGAAGCCACTTTTGTTAAAATACTGGGCTCTTATCCTCAAGCTAAGCAATAACTAAGTTAGCCTCGCTTTTAGCTTCTCATATGTTGCAGCAAGAGCCTCCGATATTACTCTGGTATTAGACAGTACAGGCATAAAATTAACGTCACCTTGCCATCGAGGCACGATATGAGTATGAATGTGACATTCTATCCCGGCTCCAGCAATTTTACCTATATTTAAGCCAATATTGAAGCCTGCAGGTTTCAGCGCTTCCGTCAAAAGTTTTACAGCTTTTTTAACGATATCAAGGTGTTCTTTCCCTTCATCGTCCGTTAACTCTTGCAGATTTGCTATATGGCGATAGGGCGCTACCATTAAGTGTCCAGGGGTATAGGGAAAAGCATTCAAGATTATGAAGTTGTTTTGGCCACGGTAGAGGATAAAATTTGCCTCATCGTTATCTTCCTTAGGTTTTTGGCAAAGGATGCAACCACTTTCCTTTGGCCTTTCTATGTATTCTATTCTCCATGGTGCCCAAATTTGTTCCATCGGCCTAGTTTGATATTATACTGTCGCTGAGTTAACTGCAATAGCTTATTGGTCAAATAGATTACCTGGTTTTAGGAAACTATTAAGCCTTAGGTTTACATCTCAGGATATCAATTAGCTCCGTAATCGATTTTATCAGGTACAGAGGCTAGCCAAATCAAGATGAAGCACCTTGTCCCAGAACGCAATAAGTATATTTGGGATACTTGCCAAACCAATTTACTCCAGGTAATCCCTGAGTTTTCGACTCTTACTGGGGTGGCGTAGCTTGCGCAAGGCCTTCGCTTCGATTTGGCGGATCCTCTCTCGAGTCACATTGAATTCTTGCCCTACTTCCTCCAAGGTTCGAGTGTGTCTATCTTTAAGGCCGAATCTGAGTTGGAGCACCCTTTTCTCTCGTGGTGTGAGCTCATTAAGCACCCTATCTATTTGTTCCTTAAGTAGCTGTTGTGTAGCAACTTCGCTTGGCGCCGGGCTAGTGCGGTCCTCAACAAAGTCACCCAGACGGCTATCATCTTCTTCACCGATGGGTGTTTCCAGTGATATTGGCTCGTGATGAAATAATTCCATAACCCCTTCTACTTTTTCTGGGGTCATATCTAATCGGTTGCCAATCTCTTCATGGCTGGGTTCATATCCGAGTTCTTGGGTTAGTTGTCGTTTCATTCGCAATAACTTGTTGATTGTTTCCACCATATGTACCGGGATACGGATGGTGCGAGATTGATCAGCTATAGAGCGGGTAATGCCCTGCCTAATCCACCAAGTGGCGTAGGTACTAAACTTGTAACCCTTTCTATGTTGAAATTTGTCTACCGCCCGCATAAGGCCAATGTTCCCCTCTTGTATAAGGTCAAGGAGGGACATGCCGTGTCCGATATATTTCTTGGCAATACTAACCACCAAGCGTAAGTTTGCCTCGGTGAGGTGTCTTTTTGCTTTTTTCGCCTCCTCTCTCACTTTTTTGAAGTGAGCTTCAAACTGGCTGCTATGAGAGCGCAGTTGGGAGAGGGATTCATTACTGGCTAGTAAAGCCTTTATTTCCAGCCATGAAGCTTTATCTCCAATGAGAGCCAACAATTGCGGTGGCAAAAGGCCACTGTTCAGGGAAAGCTCCACAATAGCTTTTTCTGAGGCGGCAGTTTCCTTGACAGCCCTTTGACCAACGGCTGTTATCAATGCTTGGCCTATCTCGTTATCGATGGCAGCGTGAAATTTAGCATCTGTGATTATCTCTACTGGATTGGAGGAATGGTCAATGTCTAAGTGCTCTTTGACAACTTCGGCAATGGGGTAAGCCTTGTATAATCGTGAGATTAGATCGACTACTGTATCAATTGCTGAAGGAAATTTCCTATGTTTCTTTAAGTAGCCATCTTTAATTTTTTCCAGGTGACTTCCCTGCTCTATTTTGCGGGCTAAATTTCTCTCCTCGGCAGCCGTGAGAAGTGGGACCTTACCGATTTCATGGAGGTACATGCGGGCCAAATCGTCAGTTGTCTCATATTCCTCCTGCTCTACCTGCGTTTTGGCTTCTTCAGTGCCTGTTTCTTCCGCTGCCTCTTCGTCAGCCGCAACACCAGTATCTTCGGTTTCGCCCTCATCGGTAAGAGTTTCCTTTGGTGTTGGTTTCTCACCCTTATTCAGGTCAAGAATTCCGTGTTCAATAAAATCTGTCATCTGTCCTCTTGTCTTGCTAGTTTCTCTCGCTTAGTGAAAACCTCTTTGAGTTGCTCACTGGAACTTATTCCCTGTTCATCCAGTTTGGCTAATTCGGCATTCACGCCTTCTTTCTCTCTAGTAAGATTAAACATTAGTTCTCTCTTCGCTTCCAGCCTCTTTGACAAGCTTTCTTGTAATCTAAGGATGCAGTCATTTAGAGCATGCTGTTCCATACCATTCTTATCTAAGATTGGCTTATTTATTAAATAGTCTAAATTTTCTAGCAGATTGGCGTCAAGTTTCTCTCTAAGCTCGGAGATATTTTGGGCGCACTGCCACTTGGTGAAAATCTCACGGTTCTCTGTGCTTTCGAAATGGTCTACTGATAACCCTTGAGCTACCTGCTGAAGCTCTGGATATTGGAGTAGCAGTGCCAAACAATATTCCTCAATAGGGCTGGATATGAGTTGATGAATGAAGCGAGATTGTTCTATCGCCCTAGTTGGCCGTGGCCTCCTTTGTTCAACTGGTGATTTTCTCAAAGCGGCTGTTATATCAGACCCCCTGACTTTTAATGTATCTGCTAGCTTTAGTACATAATGACCTTGCTGTACAGGGTCCTTTATCTCACGAATTAGCGGCAGGAGTTTTTGTACGGCTAAGGATTTATCTTTGGCTTTGTTGATATCAACCTTGCTTGTTACAGTTGCTAAAGCGAAATCAAGTACAGGTAGAGCTTGTTCCACCAGATTTTGCCAAAGAGTAAGACCCTCCTTTATTACTTCATCTGGGTCCTTGCCTGGAGGGAGAAGGATAATTTTTATCTCGGCATCAAGGGTATTTTGATGTTTCACTAGCCCCGCCAGTGATGGGGGTGGTTCTCCCCCCTTATCCACAGAGTTAGCTAGTTCCTTTGACCATGAGAGCATTGATGTTGTCTTTTTATCTAGGGAATGAGTCAATACTTCCACTCCTCGGAAGGCTGCTTCTTGTCCAGCAAGGTCAGCGTCAAGTGCTAGGGTTATGTTCTTGGTTAACCCTTTAAGGATACGAGGTTGTTTTTCAGTTATGGAGGTCCCCATTGAGGCAACCACATTTTGCCACCCATATTGATGGGCTGTGAGAACATCCATATAGCCCTCCACGATTATTACTAGGTTTTCGTGCTTAATAGTACTTTTAGCCTTGTTAATTCCGTAAAGGCTGCTACTCTTGTCAAAAATTGGTGTTTGGGGTGAGTTAACATACTTAGGTAAGGATTCATCTAATGCTCTAGCTCCAAAACCAATAACCCGATTTTGTATGTCGCATATGGGAAATACCAGGCGGTTGCGAAACCTATCGTAACTCTTCCCTGCCTCTTTCTCTATTATCAGGCCAGCTTCAATTAGTTCCTGTTCCTCATATCCCTTAGTCATCATGAATTTTTTAAGGGCATCCCAACTATTGTGACTGAAGCCCAATCGGAACCCCCTGATAGTTTCAGCAGTGATCTTTCTCTTATCAAGATAGTTTCTGGCTGCTTCCCCAGCCTGGGTATTTAGAAGCAAGTGGTGAAAATATTCAGCGGCTGCGTCATTGATTTGGGATAATGTCTCCTTCCTTTTATCTTCAACATCGCCTGATAGCCCAGGTGAGCTTAAAGTTACACCTGCTCTTTGAGCTAAGAGACGCAGAGCTTCACCAAAATCGACTCCCTCCTTTTTCATGACGAAGGAGAAAACGTCACCACCAGTGCCGCAAGCACCAAAGCAATGCCAAGTCTGTTGTTCGGGGAAGACGAAAAAGGAGGGGTGTTTCTCGCTGTGAAATGGACATAAGGCCTTGAAATTACGCCCGGCTTTCTGTACAGCAACATAAGCAGAGATTACCTCTACAATATCTATCCTCTGTTTTACTTCGCTGGTGATGCTCATTAACTTAAATTCTAAGTGGATACTCCTAATTTTTTAGGGTTTGGGGATTCGTATTTAATATTTCTAGGAGATATTTCCTTGCCTAACCTTAGTGCATATTGGTCAGTCATTCCAGCAATATAATCAACAACTTTGCGTTCCCTGACATCGTCCAGAGAGGCAAACTCTTGCGGCAAATTTTCTTCATGTTTTAGGAAATAGGAATATAAAAGATGTATTGTTTCTCTAGCGTTCTCTGCATCTTTGATAGCTAGGCTTGGCTTATATACCTCGCTAAATAGAAACTGGCGAAGGCAA
>JAGMDB010000180.1 GCA_023128875.1 Dehalococcoidia bacterium
CCACCCTTCGTCTCCTATCAAGTGTTACCTATCTATTTGAACTGGAGCATTGTATGGTTGCCGGGTAAAGGTTGTGAATTCAATTTCGCTCTGGTTCTTCACAAATATCCCTTACTTTCTTAAGCTCAGGAAATCCAGCGCCGTCTTGACTGACGGACTCCTCCGCCTTCGGAGATATTCCTGCTTGGTGTCATCGGCTGGCACTGGTGCCATACTAAGAACCCCTGAGGACTAGCTAAGCTGAGCAGCTTTGGAGATGTGACTTCTCACAATTCTGATACTGGAAGTGCTACAATTATGATAACTATGCGAACCCCACCTTTGCCTGATCAGTAGGTAGCGAGCAGATTTGGAGAGGGGATAGATTATTACGACCAACTCAGCAAATAAGGCGCTATTGTTAATAAGCTCTCACTCTTTTAAGGGCGTCAAATCGGTCGATTGGTTTCAAGAGCTACCTAGCCTGTTTGATTATGACATCATCCTCTTGGATACTCCTGGAATAGTTAATTTTTGGTCTTTGGCTGGGAAATTAAAGCGTTTCGGCAAAAATGCATACACACTTCCCAGGATAGACAAAACTGCCAAAAAGATAAAGGCCAATCTTCATATAATCAGGGAAAATTTATTGGAAATGCTGGAATTCAACGTAACTGTATACGCTCTATATTCCCCCGATATTAGTATTGGGACTAAAGTTGACAGTTCAATCTACGTCCCCGAAAGTTATCCTCCTAGGGAGCTTCCTTTTGAAAGCTATCGTCGTCCAAAGTGGTATCTCAATGACTTCATTAATACCAATGCGTGGTGTCCAATATCAATAAAGACAGTTGCGGAAAACGGGAAGGCCATAATCAAGAAAGATGAGTCTTATGAAGAATATTTCAAAAATTTTAAAGGATGGCAATATTATTTCGTCTCAGACTCTTTAAATATTGATGAACTTGAAAGCAAGTATGAGAGCAGGTGGAAAGTAAAGGTTGAACTGAGTCCTATTGCTACCAATAAAATAAACAAACCCATAGCCATTGAACTTATTCCATTGTTTTATAAGTGGGCACGTGGGTGGGACGAAGAAGAGGGGGGATGGGAATCTATCCCAAAAAAGATAGGTGCGCGGCTCGTATTGTTACCAGTTGATAACCCATATGATACAAGGCCTTTGATTGAAGTTCTTTTACAACGGATTAAGGTGTTTGAAAAAACACCGCCACCAGCTTGGCTTGGTGCTATCAAAATTCCAGGAGAAGCCTCGCTAGAGAATGAAATAGCTACTAAAGAGCAGAATTTGGAGGCAATGAAATCCGATGTTAAACAAAGCGAAGATTCACTAACCGAACTTCGAAAATGCAAAGAGTTGCTATACGAAACTGGGTCTATACTACAGGAACGTGTTAAGTCGACTCTTGATAAATTGGGGGCAAAAATCGAGCCATCACCTGTATCGGATGAATTCATAATTGAAATAGGTGGCAAGAAAGCCTTAATAGAAGTAAAAGGGGTTGATAATAAGAGCGTTTCTAAACCTCACTTATCACAGTTAAACCAGGACATGACGCAATACCGCATGATGAATAACCAGGGCATAAAGGGGATATTAGTAGGGAATTCTTGGAGACTTCATCCTTTGAAACAAAGGGATATGCCTGACAAACCGATATTCACAGATTATGTAGTGAAAGTTGCTCCGAATCAGGATATTGGCCTTATCTCCACAACCCAACTTTTTAAAGCGTTTTGCAAAACACTAGAAGAGCCAAAATATAAAAAAGACATATTGAATAAAATCATTAACAATAAGGGTGTAATTACATTTTAATGAGGCGTTACAGCAGTTGCTCATCTCCTACCCGAGACCCACGGCACAGTGTTGGCCTATTACATCCAGCCACATTTGTCAAAGCGGACGAACCTCTGGTTAGATTCAATCTTCGTTGGTGTCGTGAAACTGGTTCAAAGGTCCAAGGGCTCGGGAACGTCAAGAGTAAGCTTAGCTCCTTCTTTGTGTCTATGCTGTATTCCCCATTTGTGATTCCATAATAGCCACGGAAGGTAATGGTCAAGCTGTTGCCAAAGCCGAGCACCTCTTTTCTTCAGGTAATCATCGACTTGCTTCAGAACATTAGTGGCTTGTTTATCACGGCGCAATGCACCGCCGGGGTCACACTTACCTTTGTGGAAAACCTGCACACCCACAATTGAATCTTCGGCAGGCATGAGGAAAGCGACTATACCAGAACCCCAGTCTTCGATTGGCTGACCACATGTATCACACGTCAGCACAGGATATATTTTCCCCTTCTCAGAGCGTATTGAAAGTCCCATCCTTAGATTCACCTCCTAATCACTGGTCATCTATCGCGTTACTACATAGGTCAATACCTAGCCAACCCGAGTCTCCCTGCTAAAGAGACTGCTTCAGAATAGGGCAAAGTCTCACCACAGTATTGGCACTGTCCCTTGCCCCACCAAGCACGGGTTTTCCTCCCGCAACGCTTACACGGCATCGCAGGGCTGCGGTTCATTCCCCTCTGCCAGCGATATGACGATTCTTCTAACGAGCGAACTCGAACCATTTTGCATCCTCCATCGTATAGCTCCATAGTTGGTAGCATTGGCGGTCGTTGACTAGTCTCAACATGCTAGCATTTTACCACACTCCATGAAAACTAACCACGAGCGAACTGAACCTCAGGCGTGGCCACCCCCAAACTTAGCATACCCCCACCTAATCATCCGGCAGCGGTGGAGTTATCATCGCACTTGCACAATAGGGCTTATTGTTTGGTTGTCCTTGACCGCCACTGTTCTACAATATTGTCTGCCCAGAACCTCCCACCACCTCTGAGGCGCCTGCCAGCGAGAATACTTTCAGCAATAGACTTAACTTGGTCAGCATCTTCTGGGCTCCATCCCCCCTGTGAAACGAGCCACGCTCGGACTTCTGAGGGATTAAAGTGCTCTCCAGCCTCCCTAAGGCGCTGAAAAAGGTCAATAGCAGCCTGACGGTCTGATGAATTCGAGATTCCGGTTGAAAGATTTACCCTTCGTGTCAAGGCTTTTAGTGCCTCGACCACAACCAGATTCCCAATAGAAGGTGCTCGAGATGTTGGTACCGAGCTGCCTAGTTCCTGTGGGGCCCACGTATCGAGCCAATATTGGACTCCTGACAAACGCCATGGGACCACCAGAATCTCAGTTATCCCATACATGTCATCTAGCATATCGAGAAGTTGTTTGGTCGGATATGCTGCCAGCACCGGACCACCTCGCCAACTGGTGAGTTTAGTACGTTGGGTGATTAGACAAATGTCGCTCGAAGACTGCGGTATTGGTACGGCCTCACCTAAAGCCAGCTTTCTTGCTACCCGGTCGCTAATTACCTTTGAGATAACACCCCTCAGGTTGTCCTTGGTTGGGATGGCAAGTAATGCCGTCATGGCTGTCTTTGATTGTTTGACTGTCTCCAGCAGCCAGGTAAATGCCAAACCCATGGCCTGCTCATCACTTCCCTCAGCGTGGATATAGTATCTCTTCCGCGCTCTTGTTACCATTCCCCCCTCCTTTCTATTTTCCTTCGAAGCTCAAGCCTCAAAAAATTGTTACTCAGCGGTTATTGCTGCTTCTTCACGCTTTATCCTGCGCCATTCTTTTAAGAGCCACCTAATCATATCCTCAATGAAATTGATATACTCCTTTACTTCATTGAAAGTTGGAGTGGGGCTCCTAGGATTATGTACAAGTTCGTTACGTCTTCGGGCGCCATTTTGCAGCTTGGACAGACTGGTTGATCTTACTCCTGCTACAGATTCCAATACATCGCCATATAATCTATTTAGCGGTGGAGATGGTAATGTTTCAAGTATCACTTGAAGCTTGGGCTCTATTCTCACAAGAATTTCTTTAATGGCCAACTCAGCTGCCATGGTCGCATATATCCACTGGT
>JAGMDB010000181.1 GCA_023128875.1 Dehalococcoidia bacterium
TTCATAGCCTTCTTCCTCAAATTCAAGCGAATCTTCTTCATCGGCCATGTGATCACACAGGTCGAAAAATTCCTTCCCAAACTGGTCAGACCACTTGTTTATTGTGATAGAAGTCAGAAGGTTGTTAACCAAAGCATATCTACGTTCACCCTCTATGGAATCATAGAAAATGAAGCCTTTGTTGAATAATTCTCTGAGAAAAAGCTCGGCGCCAGGTGGCTCTATATGAGATTTTGTGGCAACCTCTTCAACGTTTCCCGGCAGGGAAAGAAGAATTAACGCCTCTTGCTTGCTCAGGCACATTTCAAAAATTTTGGGAAGATACTTAGATTCAGGAAATCCGTAGGCTTTGGACAATCGGCGATAGACATTTTCCATTGTACCTAATCCTCCTTTGTGGAAGCTAATACTAAGACTTGTTCTTACACCCAGCATACATTTTTTCTTTAGCGAAATCAAAACCTGCGAACACATCATCTACAATCTTATCTAACTCTTTTGTAGCTTTGCTTTGCTCCAATTATCGATTACTTATTCAGAGGGAAGAGGTGTCATCCATTTGCGCTGATTATTACGAGTCGAATCGGCTAGATTTCCATAGCTGTTTGGATTTCTATTACAGTGTCTCAGCTTGGCGGAGAGGGTGGGATTCGAACCCACGAGGCATAAAATCGCCCACCGCTTTTCGAGAGCGGCACCATCAGCCACTCGGTCACCTCTCCCTGGCTGCACCGATAATTATACCATATAGCTTATAGCAGCCATGCCCCTTATAGCTTACTCTTATATGATATGATTGCTGTGAACACTTAAGCTCTGGGAGTATGATTTTGGTTTGGCTCAAATTTGTTCTATGTCTTGCTATTATTCTATTTGCTGGGGCAAAGCTAGCTCGATATGGGAACGCTATTGCTGAGAAGACGGGTTTGGGGCGGATATGGATAGGGCTGATACTTCTTGCTGTTATTACTTCTATGCCTGAGCTGGTCACCAGTGTGAGTTCAGTTGTTTTGGTCAGTTCTCCTGATTTAGCTTTGGGGACTCTTTTAGGAAGCTGTTTTTTTAATCTCTCTATCCTGGCTTTGCTGGATATCCTTCACGCCCATACCCCGGTTTTGACTGAGGCAAACCCAAGGCATGCAGCATCTGCTGGATTGGGCATAGTGCTTGCTGCTATTGCTGCAGGAGGCATAGTATGTGGGGGAAGGATTTCCTGGTTAACTTTAGGGAGGATGGGTGTTCCAAGTATCGCCATCCTTATAATCTATTTGCTGGGGATGAGGAGGATGCTTCAGCTTGAACGTAACTTTCAGACGCCTGTAGAAACTGACTCCTCCCAATATAGCGGGGTCTCTGGAAGGACGATATATATCAAATTCGCATTGGCGGCAGCAGCAGTTATTGGCGCTGGGATATGGCTGTCGTTCGTTGGTAATGAAATTGGTGAGGTTACAGGCTGGAGTGCCAGCTTCGTGGGAAGCTTATTTCTGGCTATTACTACTTCGGCGCCTGAGCTGACAGTTGCCATTGCTGCTTTGAGATTGAATGCTATAGATATGGCGGTTGCCGATATATTGGGTGCGAATATGATTGACCTTGCCATCATTGCACTGGTTGATGTCAGTTATAGCAAAGGGCCTATTTTATCCTCCGTGTCAACCGTTCACCTCATAACTGCTGTAGTAGTAGTGGTAATGAATCTCCTTGTTATCGCTGGGCTCAGATTGCGCCAAAAGCGCAAGACTTTCGTATTTATTAGTTGGTATGCTCTGGCTTTAATCGGTCTTTATATTTTGGGAGCCTATGTCTTATTCACTTCAAACATAGGTTTGAGATAGGCCCTTGTTAGAGTGATTATCGGTCTTTCTTGTTACCTTGTGCCACTGTGTCACCACAGTTTTTAATAGAGCCTGAAATATATTGACACACTGTTATATGCTGGCGTAAACTATTGTTTGGAAAAAAAAGGAGGTTCTAGTGAGAAGTTTAGAAGAGCTACAGAAGGAATATCAAAGGCGGACACCAACATCTCTAAAATGTTTTGAGAGAGCAAAGAAGAGCTTTCAAGGAGGCGTAGCAAGCAATTTCCAGGCATTCGACCCGTACCCAATCTTCTGGGACCATGCGAAGGGAAGCAAATTTTGGGATGTGGACGGTAATGAGTATATCGATTTCAATATGGCTTTTGGGGCGATGTTGGCAGGGCATGCGCATCCGCTATTAGTTAAGGCGGCTGGAGATCAGCTATCAAAGGGAACGTTATATTGCGCACCGACAGATTTGTCGGCAACTTGCGCGGAAGAGGTTAAGAAACGCTTTCCGGTTGACCTTGTTAGGTTCACAAATAGTGGAACAGAATCAACAATGCATGCTCTGAGGGTGGCCAGAGCTTACACTGGCAAAGAGAAGGTCATAAAGCTAGAAGGTTGTTATCATGGGATGCATGATTATCTGCTGCAAAGCGTAGAGCCTGAGCTAAGCGAAGCTGGCCCTGAAAATCGCCCTGCGACAGTACCGCAATCTAAAGGGATTCCCAAAGGGGTGACAGAAGGCACGATAGTTGTTCCTTTTAACAACATAGATGCGATGAGAGATGCTTTGAAGAGGAATAGAGGTGAAGTAGCTGCGGTGATAGTGGAGCCGATAATGATGAACTGCGCATTGATTCCTCCCAAGGATGGTTATCTGCAGCAACTACGCGAACTCACCAAAGAATATGACGTGGTATTGATATTCGATGAAGTGAAGACAGGATTTAAGGTGGCCTGGGGTGGGGCATGCGAATATTATCACATAAAGCCAGACCTGGTTGCACTTGGCAAATGCATCGGCAGTGGTTTTTCTTTGGGTGCGTTTGGAGGGAAGAAAGAGATTATGGAACATCTAAAGGCTGGAGATGTTGCCCATGGAGGAACGTATAGTGCGAATCCACTTGCTGTGCGAGCGAGCATAACCGCGTTAAGAGAAATCTTGACCAAAGAGAATCTTGAACATGCTACCAAGCTTGAAAATAAACTGGTAGACGGTATTAAGAAAGCAATGAAGGATAATGGTATTCCTGGCTTTGTTAATAGCATAGGCCCCTGTGGTATGGTTTTCTTCACACAGCACGAGATTTATGATTTCAGAAGCAACGCAAAATACTACAATGCTGGTAGATTGACAAAATACTGGCATGGGTTGGTAAACAACGGGGTATGGATAGCACCTCACACAGATGAGCACTGGACAGTTTCCGTGCAGCATACTGAGGAAGATATTGAAAAGACTCTGGCAGTTATCAGAAAGATTATGCCTGATTTAAAGTAACAAGTTTAATCTAAATCAATAAAATTAAAGAGGAGGTGGGTGATGAAATTGAGGGTTTTCCTCAAGCATTTCCCACCTTCTTTGCATTATTTGGGATAATGAAGTGAGGAGGAATTGGGCGACGGAGCTGAAGTTGCCATGGAGGTCCTTTCAAAACAGCCCCTCCTGCTTGCCGGCAGATGGCTTTGCCCCCTTGATTTTCGGTAGGGGCCTAGCAGCTACTCGGCTTTGTGGCGGTGTAGTTAGATAAAAGTGTGCCAAACGAAGCCTATTCTTAGTGTCGGTATGGGGCAACCTGAGATTCTCTTTCGACGGTGCCAGTTTCTATGCTGGTGGGGTTTGCCTGCGTTCGCACACTGTGTAGAGGTTGCCATCTAGCTCCGGTCGAATTGAGACAGGCGGCGGTGATATTGCGCTGCCGCCTCTTCTTCTGTTGACTGTTTTTTGTTACCTCTCTGGCACGAGAACAGGCGTTTGTTTCTGGCGTCAGGATGGCGTGGGGCAGTTTGTGGTGGCCCCCGGTTCAAGTAGTGACCAGTGTATAGGGGTTAAGATACAGTTCTACCTCACAGGGGAACTTTATTTGACATCGGGCGTATACTGTTATAGAATCTAAACAGCTCCGTGTAGGAGCTGTATATGCACGTTAAAAATTAAATAGGTTTTGTGTTCAGTCTGGTGTTAGGTCAAGGGAAAAAGGGCGTAAGGTGGATGCCTTGGTATCAGCGGCC
>JAGMDB010000182.1 GCA_023128875.1 Dehalococcoidia bacterium
TTTCAATCGCTCTCTTTATGCTCGTTATCAGCAATGTCTAGGCAAAGAAATCAGCGTACCCACTGATGGCTACCAGGGCAATTACATGATTGACCTGGCAAAGGAAATTGTCGATAAAGAAGGTGATAGATTCCTGGCACTACCAGGAGAAGAGGCGGCTTCGGAGTTAGGCGAAATTGGGCTCAGCAAAATGGTTGAGGAAATCAAACAGGACCTTAAGCTAATAAATGTTGAGTTTGATACCTGGTTTAGCGAAAAAAGCCTCTACCACAATAAGCAATACCACCAAACCATGGAATTATTACAAAGAGAAGGCTATATAACTAGGAAGGACAACGCCATCTGGTTTGAGTCCAGTGCCTTAGGTGAAGATAAGGATAATGTACTGGTGCGCAGCGATGGCTCCCCTACCTATTTTGCCTCCGATATCGCTTATCATTACAACAAGTTTCTGGAACGAAAATTTGACACTGTGATTGACATTTGGGGTGCCGACCATCAAGGACATGTTCCACGGATGAAAGCAGCAATCAAAGCCCTGGGCAAGAACCCTGAACAGCTCAAGATAATAATCTGCCAACTAATTACTTTAAGGCGTGGCGAGGAAATAATCAGGATATCTAAACGCAGCGGCGATATTGTTACCTTGCGGGAATTAGTACACGAAGTGAGGCCAGATGTTTGCCGCTTCTTCTTCCTTTCCCGCTCTGCTGATAGCCAGATGGACTTTGATATAGAGCTAGCTAAAAAACAATCAGCAGATAACCCTGTCTATTATATTCAATATGCTCATGCTCGAATCGCCAGCATTCTCCGGCTGGCCAAGCAAAGGAGAATTGATTACATCCAAGGCGACGTCTCTTTGCTCACCACTGGGCCTGAGCTAACTTTAATTCGCCGTTTACTCCTTCTGCCAGAAATAATAGAGGGGGTAGTAAATACTCTCGAGCCTCACCACTTGCCCTATTATGCCCAAGATATAGCCACTGTTTTTCACAGTTTTTATAAGCAGTGCAGAGTAGTTTCCAAAGATGAGACACTAACCAAAGCGCGACTCAAATTAGTCAGGGCAACTCAAATTGCCTTAGCCAAGGTTCTCCACCTCATGGGCATGACAGCCCCTGAAAGCATGTAAGGTGTTTTTTATAACTAGAGGCCTTGCACTTCATCGCACTCAGCCGATTTATTCAAGCATTACAAACTTGAATCCAATTCCGCCCTGTGTTAGATTTGCCACACAAACTTACGTAGTTAAAAGGTTTACAACAAAATGACGCAAGTAGAGTTAGCTCGAAATGGCATTGTTTCACCTCAGGTAAAGCGTGTGGCTGAAAAGGAGGGCCTACAGGTAGATTTTATCCTGCAAGGCTTAATTGACGGCACAATCGTAATCCCAGCCAATCCTAATCATAAAAATTTGATTCCCTGCGGCATAGGCAAAGGACTGAGCACCAAGGTCAATGCTAATATAGGTACATCATCAGACTTCTGTGATTTAGACGTAGAACTCAGGAAACTACAATCTGCTATTGATTCTGGCAGTGACACGGTTATGGACCTGAGCACCGGGGGTGACATCTCAGCAATCAGAAGAGCCCTCATAGCCTCCAGCACTGTGCCTATAGGTACCGTGCCCATTTATCAAGCTGGAATTGAAGCTATAGACAAACATGGAACTATCGTGAACATGACTGTTGATGAGATTTTCGCTGTAATTGAAGAACAAGCTAAAGATGGCGTTGACTTCATGACTGTTCATTGCGGTGTAACTCAGGTATCTGTGGCACGGCTAAAAAAACAAGGTAGAACAACCGGCATAGTTTCTCGAGGCGGTGCTTTTCACACTGGCTGGATGTTACATAACGAGGAGGAGAATCCCTTATATCAATATTATGATCGTTTGTTAGACTTAGCCCATAAATATGATTTCGCCTTAAGTCTGGGCGACGGCCTGCGCCCAGGAAGCATTGCTGATGCTACCGATAGAGCTCAAATCGAGGAGCTAATCATTCAAGGTGAATTAGTAAAGCGCGCCAGGGAAGCTAGAATCCAAGCTTTTGTAGAAGGGCCTGGGCATTTAACACTGGAGCAAATAGCTAGCAATGTTCAACTAGAGAAGAGCTTATGCCACGGAGCACCTTTCTATGTCTTAGGCCCACTGGTAACTGATATAGGTGCTGGCTACGACCATATTAGCGGCGCTATAGGTGGTGCCATCGCCGCCGCCGCCGGCACAGATTTTTTGTGTTATGTTACTCCCACAGAGCACCTTTCGCTTCCCGATGTAGAAGATGTAAAACAAGGAGTGATAGCCTCTCGCATAGCTGCTCATGTTGGTGACATTGTTAAGGGCGTAAAGGGCGCCAGGGAATGGGATGAAAAAATGTCCAGAGCTCGCAAGAATCTTGATTGGAGTGTTCAGGCCGAATTATCTTTAGACCCAGAGCTTTCACGGCGGATTCACAGCAAGATTCCCACAATAGAAAAAACCTGCAGCATGTGCGGCAAGTATTGCGCCTTGGCACTGGTAGAAAAATACCTGGGAAACCCGCCAGCTAAACACTAAATGCCTCAAGGAAAAATCATTTTTTCTTCGTTGCTTTGGTAAAACTGGTTTATTGGTTGCGGCATTTTTTACGGATTACATATTTTACTTGCACAAACCCAACAAAGCTTAACAGCCAGCTTAATGCAGTGGCTAACTATAATCAATGTGATTCTAGCTTTATTCAATTCAATCCCTGGTTTTCCTCTGGATGGAGGCAGGGTGCTTTACGCCGCTACGTGGCGAAAAACAGGCAACTGTTTCCAGGCAACGCATACCGCTACCAGGGTAGGACAGGGCATAGCTTATGCTTTTATCGCTGGTGGATTAACAATCACTGTTGTTACTTACCTATGGCTCAATGGCCTGTGGTTTATCTTTATCGGTTGGTTCTTGCGCGGTGCCGCCAAGGCCAGCTATCAACAGATTTTGCCACGTAATTCCCTTCCTGGTGTCACAGCGCGCCATATTACAGACTATGGCTGCCCTCTCGTTTTCCCCGAGCTCAATTTAACAGAGCTGGCACAGAGCTATATTCTGCCCACAGGGCGAAGTGGCTTCCCGGTAGCCAGAGGAGCTAAATTGGAAGGTATAGTCACCCTGCGTGACCTAAAGAGAATTCCTCGCCCTCGTTGGGATACCACAACAGTACAGAATATAATGACCCCTGCTAGCAAGTTGAAGATAGCTTACCCTGATCACGATATCCTAAGTCTGCTACAGCGGATGGAAGGGGCAGACCACGAGGCCGTTATCATTGCTGTG
>JAGMDB010000183.1 GCA_023128875.1 Dehalococcoidia bacterium
GCCCAATTAATCAAGTTATATGGTGCCACCCAGTCGCCGCCAACCTTGTCTGAGTAGGGTGTCATGATAGTTAGCCTCTTGGTGTTGTGGGGCAGGCCTTTGGCAAGCCCTCCTGCCGCTTGCCAGCTCCTGCCGCCAAACTTCTTACCAAAGCTTCTTTCTAAATAGTGGTTTATTTGCCCTTCTGGAGTAACTGCTATAAGTACCACGTCACCACCTTTGCGGGATAAAAGCGGCGATGCTACCGGAAGAGCGAGAGGCATCTCGTTCGCCTTGAAATAACAATTGGCGACGACGATATCAACATCACTAACCATATCCGTTGCATAGTGCTCCCTGGCTAATTTCACTCCCTCTATATGTTGCTCGATGGGATCACCAACAAAAAGAGCTGTTATCTCTCTTTTAAGATTAAGTAGAGCATCTATCTTGACGTCAAGCCCTGCCATTCTAGCTGCTTCATCCATGTCTTCATGTAGTATATTGCCTTCATACTTGCCTATACCGATTGTTGGGGAAAGCCCCAGCCTTGTATGATTGGCATCCATGGTTTCCATAGAAGCGACGCCCGGGAGAATTATCTTACTACCGCCGCCAAAGCCGCTATATGGATGTGGTACGATAGATCCAATGCCAATTTTGAGGTCACAGGACATTACCTCGCTATTGATAGATACCGGTACACCCTGACTACTCACTCCGAGGGGAGTGCAGTTCTCATAGGGATTATGATTGTAGACCAGGAATCTGCCCATCACCTCATCTCCCAGCTTCTTCCTGAAGTCTATCCCGTTCATTGAGCCATGAGCGCCAATAGCAGCGATGAAGCGTATGTTATCATCAGGAATACCGGCGACAGCAAGTTCCTCTAAAACATGGGGTATCAGCACTGCGGAAGGCGTGGCCCTTGACATGTCATCAAAGAGTATTACAACCTCCTTTTTCCCCTTGGCTAGTTCCTTTATGGTCTTGGTGCCAATAGGATTGCAGAAAGCTTTCCTGATTCCATCTTCGCTTAGGGGAGGGGTATCATGACCATGCATACGGCACACGGTGACATCCCATGAATCAGGGAAATCTATCTCAAGCTCAGTATCTCCGTACCACGCCAGTTGAGGTATTTGAACAGTTTTTGACTTACTCATCTTAGATATCTTCTCTCAGCCTCCCAATACAACCGAGTTTACAACTCAATTTCTATCTTAGAGTTTGCCATGGGGCAATTGTTTTTGCAATCCCCTGCGGGGGATACAACAGGCATGTCAGGCACGTGGTATAATTGATAGAATTCAAGAGTGATAAAGTGGATTGTAACCAGGCAGAAGAATATATCCGAAGTTTTATTGATTATGAGAGGTTTCCTGGAATACCCTATGCTTCACGTGGCTATGAGTTAACGCACGTAGAAGAGCTTTTGCACCGATTGAACGACCCTCATTTAGCTGGCAAGACCGTTCATGTAGCTGGCACAAAGGGTAAGGGAAGCACAGCGGCCATGATTGCCCAGACTTTGAGCACCTCAGGCCACAGGACAGGATTATATACCTCCCCACATCTTCATAATTTGAGGGAACGAATTAGGGTCGATGGCAATTTAATTTCCCCATCTGAGTTTGCCGCTTTAGTAGCGGAGCTCAAGCCTTATTTTGAGGCAGTAAATGCTAGCTACGAGCAAGGAGCGAAGCAACCTCTGACTTTCTTCGAAGCGTTGACCGTGCTCGCTTTTGTTTATTTTAGGAAGGAAGAAACAGATTTTCAGGTTCTGGAGGTGGGCTTAGGTGGTAGGCTGGATGCTACCAATGTGGCTAAACCCGAGGTTTGTGTTATCACCCCTATTAGCCTGGATCACACTCAAATTCTAGGTAATAGCCTGGGAAAGATAGCTTATGAGAAAGCAGGCATCATTAAACATGGCTGTTGGGTGGTGCTCTCTCCTCAGCCAGGAGGAATAGCTTCGATAATTGAAGATATCTGCCGCCGGCGGGAGGCGCGACTAGTTCAGGTAGGCAGAGATATTACCTGGCGCAGGTTAGCTGGTGACTTGCAGCGGCAATCATTTGTAGTTCAGGGCAGGATGGGTACTCATTACCTCACTATTCCACTTTTAGGGGATTACCAGGTTGAGAATGCTGTCACTGCTGTAACTACTCTGGAGATTTTAGCTTCTCTAGGCCTTGCGATTTCTGCTGAGGATATTGCTCGAGGGCTTGCCCATGTTGAATGGCCTGGGCGATTTCAGATTTTAAGTTATAGACCTGTGATATTGGTTGACAGTGCTCACAATGTGGCGTCTACGAAGAGGCTGGTGGAGAATATTAAAGCGTATTTCAATTATAACAAAATTTTCGTTATTATTGGGGTATCTTGTGATAAAGACATACCGGGGATAGTGAAAGAATTAAATTTTCTCTCTCCTCAAGTCATCGTCACACGCTCTTCGCATCCCCGTGCTGCTGCTCCTTTAGCTTTGGCTGCTGAGTTTGCCAAATGGGGCATTAATCCAAGAGTTACTGATGCTGTAGCCCAAGCTTTCCCCCAAACTTTATCTATGGCTAAGGAGAGAGACCTCATTTGCGTTACTGGTTCCCTATTTGTGGTAGCGGAGGCTTTAGATTATGCGGCCGAATTTCAAATTTCGGGGGTTAAGTCACTATAGGGGGAGCTAAGAGCTTCCTTAGGTAACATATTGGCCAACATTTGCTGTAGCGCCATAGTATGGCTGCAGGTCCCCCATTGAGAGAAAAAATGGCAGGAACACTGCCACTTTCCATTAGCGTAGCTTAACTTGTAGTCGTTATTATCTCCATGAAAGTCAGCCGTGAGGTTTGACAAGGTAACACGGTCTGGTTCCTGGGCATACCTTT
>JAGMDB010000184.1 GCA_023128875.1 Dehalococcoidia bacterium
TATTCCGTGACAGCCAACTTGTCTATTGCAGTGGTTTTGCATTGCTCATATTACCCCCTCGACTCCTGGAGTTCAAGGGGAGCCAGGTAGACCAATGATTGAAATAGCTTGGTAATATAGCACATAATAGCCGTAGGGCGAGCCGATCCAGGCTCGAGAGATGCTCTGGAGCATCTCTGGGGAAGCAGATGTAAACAATGAAAAAAACTGAGCAGCGCACTTCTTACAAGTGGTTATCCATGTCTGTGGTTTCTGTGGGGACATTCATAATCACATTGGACAGCGGTATCGTTCGCATCGTCTTACCGCACCTGGGGAATGTATTTCACGCAGGCCCCAACGCTGTGGTCTGGGTGTTGCTTATCTATTTACTTGTCGGAACTGGTCTCATGCTTACCTTGGGGCAGGCCGGCGACACTTTCGGCAGGAAGAGGTTATACACCGGCGGCCTGGCCATCTTCACCTTGGGGCTGGGCCTCTGTTCCCTGGCTCGGAGCCTCATACAACTAGTCATGTTCCGTTTAATTCAGGCGGTGGGGGCTGCCATGGCTGCTGCTGTGGGGAACGCTATCATCACCGCCTCTTTCCCGGCCCGGGAGCGGGGTAGAGCATTAGGGATAAAGGAAGCGGTGGTCGGAGCCGGTTTGCTCAGCGGCCCAGCGCTGGGTGGCTTTCTCCTCGACCTACTCGGTTGGCAGTCTATCTTTTATCTCAGGCTACCTTTCGGAATCATCGCTGTGGCTATGGCGTGGATTTTGCTCAAAGAACAGGCTCTCTCGAAGCGGGGGGAGAAATTTGACCTGGCTGGAGCTGCTAGTCTCTTCTTCGCCCTAACTTGTCTGCTCTTGGCTGTGAATCGAGGACAGAGCTTGGGTTGGACCTCGCCGTGGGTGGTGGGCCTGAGTGTGGCAGGTTTGTTATTGCTCCTATTCTTCCTGATTGTAGAGCGAAGAGTGGTGCAGCCAGTGCTTGATTTAAAGTTTTTCCAAAGCCGCCTGCTCAGTGCCGCTAGCACCAGCCATGTATTCCTCTATATGTCGACTTCAGCGGTGAATTTTCTAATGCCCTTCTACTTAATTCAGGGCCTGGGTTTTGGCGCCTCTAAGGCCGGGGTGTTACTGATTACGGGGCCTGCCGTGAGCCTTGTTGTGTCACCACTGAGCGGCGGGCTCTCTGATAAGTTGGGGACGTTTTCCCTTTGTGCCTTGGGAGTGGCTCTGGTTTCAGTAGGGCTCTTGCTGCTGAGCAGTCTGGGGAGCAGTGTGCCTCTGACCCGCATAGTGTTCTATCTCATCATACTGGGTGTGGGGATGGCGCTGTTTATCACGCCTAACACCAGCGCTATTATGGGGTCGGTACCTGGTGAAAGATTGGGCACTGCCTCCGCCATGGTCGGCACACTGAGGCAAGTGGGCATGTCCATTGGCTTGGCCATTGCTGGCAGTGTTTTTGCAGCTAGTCAATTTTCCCATGCGGCTCTGTTCATCTCTCAGGGGCTGCCGGAGGATGTAGCCCAGAGGCTGTGCACCATTAGCGGATTTCATGATACTCTTTTTGTGTTGTTACCCATTGCTGTTGTAGGGCTTGTCGCTTCTGTATGCAGGGGGAAGAAGTAACCATTTGCCAGCCTGCGTTGCTGCCTCAATGTCTGGTTGCTTTCTGAACATGGGCAAAGAGCGAATCAACACACTGCCTTGCCAGGTTGACATAACGCAAGGCTTTTCTAACCTGAGCATAAGGCATGCCGGCACAGCCGTACCCAGAATCTTGGTTTTTGATGAGCTCGCAATGGCCTTGACTCCATCAAGGGCACTCGGTGTATACTGGAGGCAGCCCTTGCTATTTACGCTGCTTGCTACGCCGGACAGCCTGATTTTGGATACAAAGGGCAGGACTGTGAGGAAATTGCTCGTATCATGCGGGGAAATAATCCTGGCGATTGGTTCTGATGCCAGGGAAAACATGGAGGCTATTTCATGGCTTGGAGAAAGGTGAAGAGCATATTACCTGCGGGGAGTTATTACTTCTCTGGGAATGAAGCGATAACTGAGGGTGCTGTTGCAGCAAGATGTGGCTACTATGCTGGCTATCCTATCACGCCGGCTACTGAGATATTGGAGACGATCTCCGTTAGGTTTAGAGAAACAGGAGCTGTGTCCATACAGATGGAGGATGAAATTGCATCTATCTGTTCATGTATAGGCGCTTCATGGGCGGGAGCTAAAGCCATGACTGCTACGTCAGGGCCTGGCTTTAGCTTAATGCAAGAAGGTATCGGATATGCTGTTATGACGGAAACGCCTGTGGTGATTGTTGATGCACAAAGGGCAGGCCCTAGCACAGGGCAGGCTACGCGAGTGGGGAGCGGAGATATAATGCAAGCCAGGTGGGGTACACACGGAGCTATGCCGATCATTGCTCTTTCTCCATGGTCAGTGCAGGAACTATATGACCAGACCATTAACGCTTTCAACCTTACTGAAAAATATCGTGTTCCTGTTTTTCTTATGGCTGAAGAGGCGACAGCTCATCTACGTGAGAGAATAGATATAGCGGGAGAAATAAAGTTATTTGACCGTGAAAAGAAGCCAGGGGTAGCCGCCTTTGGCACAGAAGAGAGTGATGGAGTCCCGCCAATGCCTATCTTTGGGGAGAGGGAGAAGTTGCTGGTGACCGGCTCGACACATGATGCTTACGGCATCAGGAAAACAGATGACCCTCTGACCCAAGAAAAACTGATTGGGAGATTAAACAATAAAATAGTGAACAAGAGAGAGGAAATAATTGAATATGAGGAGTATCACCTGAAAGATGCGGACATAGCAATTGTTTGTTATGGATTTACAGCCAGAAGCTCGCTATTTTCCGTTGAAAGACTGCGAGAAGAAGGGAAAAAGGTAGGAATGCTGAGATTGAAGACGCTCTGGCCTTTCGCTGACAGAGTAATAAGCAATGTTGGGTCGAGAGTTAATAGGATATTTGTTCCTGAGATGAACATGGGGCAGGTTGTGGGCGAAGTAGTGAAGTATACCTCCTGTGAAGTAGTGCCCTATAACCAGGTGAATGGAGAAGTTATACAGCCTAACACGATTACGGAGCACCTGAGGAGGCTTTTATAATGGCAAGAGACCTGAAACAATATTTACGGCCGGGAGTAACCCTGTCTTTTTGCCCCGGCTGCGGTGATAGGATTTTACTGAGGCTTATCCTAAGAGCAATTGATGAACTTAAAATAGATATTGATGATATGTTGTTTGTGTCAGGCATAGGTTGCGCTGCCTGGATACCGAGCCCCTACTTCAATGCTGACACCCTTCATACTTTGCATGGTAGGGCTATCGCTTTCGCTACCGGAGCCAAGATGTTCAATCCGAAGTTGAAGACAATGGTTATCAGTGGAGATGGAGATCTGGCAGATATTGGAGGCAACCATCTTATTCACGCCGCGCGCAGGAACATAGATCTTACGGTTATATGTGCTAACAACATGAATTATGCCATGACTGGAGGCCAGGTTTGCTCCACCACGCCGCAAGGCGCTTTTACACAAACAACGCCCCAGGGCAATCCCTATCGTCCCATTGACCTATGCAAACTTGTGCAGGCAGCTGGTGCCACGTACGTGGCCAGATACTCAGTTACTCAGCGCTTTGCCTTAATAAATAGCGTCGAGAGAGCATTACAAACCCGGGGTTTTTCTTTCATCGAGGCCCTGACACCTTGCCCCGTTCAGTTTGGAAGGCGGAATCAGCTTGGCGCACCGGCGGATATGCTTAAATCCTTAGTGGGCAAGTGCGTTATGAAGGAAGATGCTGAAAACCTGAGCTCGGAGGAATTAAAGGGCAAGATAATAACAGGAGAGTTCTCCGATGGGTGCGGTTAAACAGATTATGCTGTGTGGTTCTGGAGGGCAGGGTATTGTCCTGGCGGGGGTGATGCTTGGCCATGCCGCTTTCAAGGAAGGAAAATGGGTTACGAGCATGAATTCTTATGGAGCGGCATCAAGAGGTGGGGAATGCCGAGCCGAAGTTGTAATATCTGATAGGCCGATAAGCTTCCCTCATATAATTGAAGCGGATATTTTAATTGCGATGTATCAAATCGCCTATAACAGGTATATCGGGAGGATCAAACGTGAAGGGGGAATCGTTATTTATGATGATCGGTTTGTCTCTCCAGAGGAAATTGAAGGCCTGAGATACGTGAGCGTTCCTGCTACCAGGATGGCGATTGACAGGCTCAACGATAGGATAGTTGCGAATGTAATCATGTTGGGTGCTGTTGCAGAAATAACTCAGGTGGTTACCAAAGAATCCTTAGAATGTGCGGTGGAGGAAAACGTTCCAGAACGATTGCGAGGGCTGAATTTAAAGGCGGTAGAAATTGGGTCTAAGCTAGGAATTGAGATCTCAGGAAATACATAAGCGAAGGACGCAGGCTAGT
>JAGMDB010000019.1 GCA_023128875.1 Dehalococcoidia bacterium
GAATATGCTGATTAATAATGCCGGCGCGAAGGAATGTAATGACTCAAGAGAGCTGAGGATTTGCCATATGCAGTTCTGCGCAAAACAGACGCGATTGACCCTGTAAACAATAGGTTCGCGGGCTGGGTGAAATGCATGGGCGGAATCTCATCCTGGATTATTACAGCGGTGTGATTTATAATTTTGAGAAGGAACTTGAGTAGATAGACGGTTACATGTGCTTTTGGCAGCAGCTACCAAATACTGTTTTTGTTGTTGCTGAATTCTATTAAAAACAGGAGGATAATTAGATGAGTACCAAACGGAGAAATCAGCATTGCGTAACTCTTTATGACCCATCCAGGGCATACAATGGCTATACCATAGTCTGGGCTGAGAGGGGAAAAGATGCCTGGCTCATCGACATGGAGGGGTATGTCGTACATCGATGGAGAATGCCTGGTGGGGCGGGGTTGCATGGAGTGCTCTTACCCAATGGCAACTTTCTTGCCTCAGTTCAAGTCTCAACCCACGAGGAATTGGGGTTAACGCGAGAATTCTCTGGCTTAGGTGGTTTATTGCTGGAAGTGGATTGGGACGGCAACCTGGTGTGGAAATACCAAGCTCCGTATCAAGAGCACGATTTTTTCCGTCTGGATAATGGAAATACCCTTTATATCTCATGGGATCCGGAAGGTAAAGTGCCCCCTGATATCGCTGCCAGAATTAAAGGAGGCTTGCCCGGAACCGAGAATAAGGGAGTCATGTGGGGTGATGTCATTCGGGAAGTCAACCCGGCCGGCGAAGAAGTGTGGAAATGGTTTGCCTACGAACACCTTGACCCCGAGCTAGACGCCTTACGCCCATTGGAGTCGCGCGGACTTTATACCTGTTTAAACTCGGTGTTTGGATTGCCCAATGGAGATGTATTAATCAGCTCCCGCCATACAGATAGCATCTACATCATCGACAAAGCTATTGGCGACGTTAAGTGGAGATGGGGCCGCGGCAAGATCGCGCTCCAGCACGACGCCACCATGCTGGACAACGGCAACATTCTGCTGTTCGATAATGGAGCACATCGAGAGGGTTTCGCACCAAATTACAGCCGCGCCATCGAAGTCAACCCGTCCACTGACAAGATCGAATGGGAATACAAAAGCGATCCTCCCAGTGACTTTTATAGTGCGATTATGGGTGGCTGCCAGCGTTTGCCAAATGGTAATACCTTGATCTGCGAAGCCCTTATGGGACGAGTTTTCGAGGTAACATACCAGGGCAAAATAGTGTGGGAATATATCCTTCCTTTCTATTATTTCGGTGAAACTCCAGGCGAATACTACAGTGAATGGCTGAATGCGTTGTTTCGAGCTCACCGCTATGCCCCTGATTATGCAGGTTTAAAGGGGCGGGATTTAGACCGTAAGAAGTTCGATGTGGTGAACCGCATATATGGACCAGAATCTTTCAATAAGGAAACCAAACCAGACGCACAACAAGCAAGCCAACAGCCGGTTACCATACGTAAACCAGGACTAACATATAATGGTTATACACTTTTCGCTCCTCTTGGAGGCAAAGACGCTTGGCTGGTTGATATGCAGGGTAACGTGGCTCATCGCTGGAAAATGCCATGCCCGCCAGGGCTGCATGGTGAACTTCTACCCAATGGCAATCTACTCTATGCTGGGCGGGTAAACGATGCTCCGCTTGCAGATTTTGAAGGCGCTGGCGGGGTGTTACTTGAGGTGGACTGGGATGGTAATGTGGTCTGGAAGCATGAGGATAAGTACATGCATCATAGCTTTTACCGCATGAGAAATGGTAACACTATGATTTTCAAATGGGTCCCGGTGCCTGAGGACATCGCTGCCAAAGTCAGCGGGGGCCTTGCTGGAAGCGAGCTAAACGGGGTCATGTGGGCAGACGCTATCCAAGAAATTAACGTTAGAGGCAAAGTGGTATGGGAGTGGCTGGCGTATGAACGCCTCGATCCCGTGGCAGATTTCATCTGCCCTCTTTGCCCTCGAAGCGAATGGACACATGCTAACGGTTGCAGTATCATGGCCGACGGAAACATACTGGTTAGCTTTTCAAGGCTTCATAACCTTGCCATTATCGACAAGGTTAGCGGTAAGATTAAGTGGAGGTGGGGACATGGCGAAATAGCACATCAAAATAACCCTACATTCCTGACAAGTGGCAATATCCTGTTACTGGACAACGGTTTACACTGTGATGACTATTCTATGGCCTTTTCTCGTGCACTGGAGATAAATCCAGAGAACAACGAGATGGTGTGGTCATATGAGGACAAGCTTCGCGCCAACTTCTATTCTTCGATTATGGGCAGTTGCCAGCGTTTGCCTAACGGGAATACATTGATCTGTGAAAGCACCACAGGGCGGATTTTTGAGATAACCTCTGGACACGATATAGTATGGGAATTCACCAGCCCATTCTTCTATCAATCCCATACATACGGTCGCAACAACTATATTGCCCGGGCATATCGTTATGGGCCCGATTACGCAGGATTAAGGGGAGCTAAGCTCGAACCTTCTGTGACCAGACTGGATAAGTATGTTAAGGAGGCGATATGCGAAAAATAGTGGTACTAGGAATAGATGGTCTTGACCCTCAACTGGTTCGGCAATGGATAAATGAGATGCCAAACCTCAAGAAAATGCAGGAGAAAGGTATGTGGGGAGCTATGAAAAGCACTGTACCTCCTACTGCAGCATGCGCCTGGACTTGTGTACAATGTGGTCGAAACCCTGGCTCCTATGGCTTGTGGAATTTCACTTACAGGGATGATTTTTCTTATAGCGAGCCAAAATTGGTCAGCTCTATAGTAAGGGATGAAAGAGTTGATTGCCTGTATAAAATGCTTCCCAAGATGGCTCAGAAGGTGGCTTTGATTAATGTGCCAGCTAGCTGGCCGCCTTCCAGGATTCCCGCAGGGTACTGCACCACAGGCTCTATGACACCAAGCCTGGATCGTGGCTTTACCTGGCCTGGGAGTTTCAAAGACGAAGCCCACAGCCTAGTTGGGGAATATATCATCAATGCTTTTGAAGCAGGTATCGACTACGGCAAGATGGGTAAAGATGACGCATTAAAGCGTATCTACGATATGGATGCACAACGATTCACACTATTGAAGCATTTCATTCGTCAGAAGAAATGTGATTATACTTTCGCTGTGGCCGCGGGTGTGGATGCGGTCTCTCATTTATTCTATCGCTATTGTGATGAAAAGCATCGACGATATGACTCTGACCCCCGTTACAAGGATGTGCTGCGTGAGTATTACAAATGGATTGATAAGAATATTGGAGACATCTGGGAAGTGTTGGGTAACAATACAACGCTATTTATTCATAGTGCGTATGGCCTGCAGAGGCTTGATGGACGAATCAACCTTAATGAGTGGTTGGTTCAGGAGGGATATATGAGCCTTCACGAATACCCGGTGGAGCCGACTGCGTTCAAGGACTTGAAGGTGAACTGGCCGAAAACGAAAGCTTGGGCTACAGATTGTACCGGCCAGATATACGTAAACCTCAGAAGTAGAGAAGCTCAGGGGGTTGTCGAGCCCGATCACCTTGATGAGCTATTGGACGAATTGGCTACCAGGATACGAGATATTCCTGATGAGCATAGCAAGGCTCTCAATACCCAGGTATTTAGGCGGGAGGACATACATTTTGGCGCCTACGCACAATATGGCCCCGATATGTTCATCAACTTCGATGAGTGCCGCTGGAAAACTAGCGAACTGGTGGGCTACGGTAAGGGAAAGATATATTCATATGATACTCCGTATGGGGCTGATGATGTAGGAAGTGGAATGTATGGGTATTTCTGCATAGCAGGGCCTGGCGTGCCGACAAAGGGAAAGGTGGAAGGAGTTTCGGTACTCAACAGCGCGCCAACAGTGCTAGATGTCATGGATTTGGAGATTCCGGAGGACATGGAAAGCCTGTCCCTGCTGGATATGATAAAGGAAGAGAAAGCGCCGATAGCACATGACAGAGAAGGAAAGGTGCAGTCTCGACTTGAAGCTTTGGGTTATTGACAGCAGAAATAGAATTGCCAGCGGCCAGGAAGCTTAATACGGATAAAAGAGCTGTTATGTGGGTAGTAGCTCTTTGAAGTCTTAATAGCCGTTAGCTTCAGAGTTAAACGAACAACTCTCAGGATGGGAGAGGTGTATCAGATGAAGGATGTTATCTTATTAACAATAGACGCATTGAGAAAGGATGCTCTGGGATGTTATGGCAGAGGGAAGGAGCTAACCCCGTTTATCGACTCCTTGCAGAGCCAATGCATCAGGTTCACCAGGGGACAGGCCACCGGACCATACACGCAGGCCTCATTTCCAGGAATACTTACCTCCTCTTACTACCTGGAATATGGCAAACCGAAGGGGCTTTCGCCTCACAGGACATTGGTTTCCGAACCACTTAAGCAAGCCGGGATCGTAACCGCCGCATTTCACTCAAACCCATATCTTTGCGATTTCCTCGGCTGGAATAGAGGCTGGGACTTTTTTTACGACTCTATGGAGGAAGAAGTTAGCTCCCGGATGCCATACATAAAGGGCAATGTAATTAACGCTAAGGTGACTGAGTGGCTGTCATCGTATAGTGCGGCTGGAGATGGCAAACCATTCTTCCTGTGGCTCCACTACATGGATATCCATGAGCCATATATCCCTGAGAGAAAGTATGTGGACATGGTGGACTCATCCATTACTATGAGCCAGGATGAAATGTATAGTCTGTTTGAAAATACGCTATTGAAGAGGGATGTTTCCGACCCGGAAAAAGTAACGCTTCTAAAGAAACTTTACGACATGCATGTTCGGGAGGTGGACACATACGTTCAAGACTTCTTTAACACCCTTGACCAACTTGGCATATTGAAGGATTCGGTAGTTATTATGACCAGTGACCACGGTGATGAATTCAACGAGCATGGTAGTCTTTCTCATGACGATAAGATGAATTCCGAACTTATAGATATACCCCTGATTATCTATGGAGCTGGCAAGAATGGGATTTGTGATACATTGGTTAGCAATGCCGACATACCGCCGACCATAGTACATCTTTTTGGCCTTGACCCAGTGAAAAAATTTGAAGGGCATTCACTTCTTCCTCTCGATGGTTACCCGGAAAAGGGATGTTTTGGTGAGGCTATTGACCAGAGAGGCCAGCGAGGTGGAGATATTGAAAAGGATAGCTATTTTTATCGGGAGAAAGATCTCAAAATAATATGCCATGCGGGCGTTGACAGATGGGAACTGTATGACCTCAACCAGGACCCTAACGAAGTGAATAACATAATTGACACATCGCCTGCTGCAGAGGAGTTAAGAAGTAAATTGAAACCAAGAATGAGAAGATGGCTCAGCTAACAAGAATAAATGAAAGGAGAGAAAAATGACAGGGCAAGAAAAGGAAAAGAGATGTGCCGAATTGGTCGGAAAATCAAAGGAGGTAATACGCGAGGCATTTAAGAAATTCAACCCCGCTGATATAGCTATTACCTGGACGGGCGGGAAAGACAGCACTACAAATCTCTGGATAATTCGTCAAGTATGTGCGGAGGATAATATCGATCTTCCTAAGGTTATGACAATTGATGAAGGCGATGCTTTTCCAGAGATCACAGACTTTCTCATAAAGATGTCGCAAAAATGGAATATAGATGTTGAGTGGCTTTGTAACTTCGACGTGCTTAAGTGCTGCCAAAGCCATTTAGGCAATATTGTCAGGGTGAAGGACTTAAATGAGCGGAATCGCGCTGAATTAAAACGGATTAGGGTTGAACAGGATTCCTTCACATTTGAGGCAGAATCTGAGGCGGGCAATCACTTAATGAAAACCGTTGTGTTCAATCAATTCGTCGAGGAAAACAATATAAGCGCTATGTTTATGGCTCTCCGAAGGGATGAGCAGGCGACAAGGAAGCACGATGAATACTTTACAAAAAAAGAGGGTGGCTATTTAATGCCTGAGCATACCAGGATATCTACGATTCTGCACTTCACAGAAAGAGATATATGGAATACCATCAAATCATACAACATTCCTTACTGTTCACTTTATGAGATAGGCTACCGTTCATTAGGAGCCAGAACCAGCAGCAACCCAGGGAAAGTTGGTGTACCTGCCTGGGAGCAGGACATCGAGCATGTGCCTGAAAGGGCCGGCAGAAGGCAAGACAAGGAAAAGGCAATGGAGAGAATGCGCCAGTTGGGATATATGTAAATTTGGTGTGACAACATGAAGGGAGGCAGAAGTGGCAAAGAGAAATATCATTATTGTCAGCCTGGATGAGATTCGACCTGACCACTTGAGCTGCTATGGCTACAAGAAAATAAATACTCCTGCGATTAACCAAGTAGCGAAAGAAGGAGTAAGATTTGAAACCTGCATCACCTCATCTGAACTTACTCCCATAGCTATGGGTTCAGTAATTACTGGAAAATATCCGAATAAGCATGGGATGAGAGACCCTTATTGTTCTATAACTGGGCCTTCAATCGCTCAAATCTTGAAGAAAAATGGTTACCTTACCGCTGGATTTGTAGGTAATGGCTTATTGTCGAAGCAATGTGGTTTCGCGGAAGGCTTTGACTTTTGGAATGAAGCCTCGCAGGATACCAGTTGGTTGACGCTTCAATATCCCGGCGTTGACAGTGAGGAAATAATCTACGAAGGGAACTACTGGGTAGAAGAATTTTTTAAGTGGCTAAAAAATAACTATAGGGAGGAATTCTTTATATGGGGGCATTTTTATGAAACCCATGAAGGTTCGGAACACGCACTCCTTAAAAAGGGACTAATAAAGGAGGGCGAACTTCCTGAATTTGGTTATTACGACGCTAAAATAAAAATGGCTGATGAAAAATTAGTAGGGAGGCTTTTGAAGGCCTTAGATGAATTAGATATAAGCGAAAACACAACCCTAGTGGTAATGAGCGATCATGGCACTAATTTTGGTGAACACCTTGCTGGCCCGATTCCTTGGAGACAAGGAGGGGTGAGATATCCTCAGCACACCACTATGTACGATCATGATTTGAAAGTAGCAATGATTATGAAAGGGGGAGGCCTACCTAAGGAAAAGAAAATTGAAGGCATGGTACGTTCTATTGATTTAGCTCCCACCTTATTAGATTTGGCTGGCATTGCTACTGAGGAATATGATTTCGATGGTTCAAGCCTATTACCTGTAATCGAGAAAGGCGAAGCTGGAGATAAAGAGGTTTATTCTGAAGATTTGTTTGAAGTAAGGGGTGAAGGGGCCTTGCAATCTATTAGAACCGACACTTCTAAGTTTATAAGGAATCTAACCTTGGGAACTGAAGAATATTATGACTTACGTAAAGATCCTGAAGAACAGAACAATAACATGGAGAAAATTGATAAAGGGACAATAATTAATTTGAGAAAAAAGTTGAATGCCTTTCTTAGAACTACTGTTTCTAAAAACAAGGTACTGGGCCAAAAGGAGAAAGACAGGATTGACGAAAGATTAAGAGGGCTGGGGTATATTAAGTAAAGAGTGCTAC
>JAGMDB010000002.1 GCA_023128875.1 Dehalococcoidia bacterium
CTAGTGTTCAGGAATATTATAGCTAACCCTCTCATTATGTCAAACTCAGCGTCCCCAGAACAAAAAGAAAAAACAAAACGATAGGAAAATCTTCCACTGTCTGAACAGGGAATAGCTTAGTTGCTTTCTGGGGGAGAAACTTTTCTTCTGTACACTGGGGATGAGGATCATTCAGATCTCGTCTTACCGTTTTTCTTGAGTGACGAAGTTCTAGGCAATTTTTCTTGTTCTTTTCAGGTTCTTTATCCAAAAAGTGGGGATGGCAGCGCACCCTTTTGACGCTTACGAAAAATTTATTATACTATAGTACAAATTAGTAAGTTTAATTAAGTAAGTTATAGTGGACTCTGGATGGGAAGGAGAAAGGAACCAGAGGCATAAAGTGAGGTTGCCAATGAAGCTTAAAATTAAACCGATTTCGATGAATAGAGGAACAAATAATGCGTGAACCGAACTTTAGTAAATTTATGAATGCAAGGATAATAGACGGCCATCTTCACTTCGAGGATATCTCATTGATAAGGCAAACTTCTGGTTTCTTCCGTACCCTTAACATAGAAAAACTGGGTATCGTCAGCTATGCTCGCTTGAAAGAAGTCAACAGTAATCCGCAGGCTATTTGTTTTAAAGCTATGTATCCACGGGACACCTATATCATGGGTGGGTTAGATTACACCGATATAGATAAATATTCCAAACAAGAAATAGAAAAAGCGTTAGCTGAGCAAGTGCTGACGATGACGAAAATAGGTTTTGACGGGATAAAACTCCTAGAGACCAAGCCAAGCGTGGCCAGGGATATGCCCTTTAGTATCGACGATCCTGTCTATAATAGTTTTTTTGCCTTGCTAGAGGAACGGCAATTGCCTATTTTTTGGCATGTTGCTGATCCCGAGGAATTTTGGAACGAACAGATGATTCCTCCCGACGCAAAAACAATGGGTTGGAGCTATTCAGACGGGACTTACCCCTCCAAAGAAAAGCTCTACGAGAGAGTAGAGAGGGTGTTAAGCAGATTCCCCAATCTGAAGGTGGTCTTTGCTCACTTTTATTTTCTCTCCGCCAACTTGAAACGGGCATCAGCCATAATGGATACCTACTCCAATGTCAATTTCGATATCACTCCGGGCTCGGAGATGTACTACAATTTTTCACGTGAGCCAGAGGAGACACGCAGATTTTTCATCAACTATCAAGATCGCATAGTTTTTGGCGATGATACAGCCATAAGAAAAAGGGAGGATATCCCCAAAGAGAGAACCATAACAAAGATATTTGTTATGAGAAACTTTTTAGAGACTGATGAACGCTTCGATAAGTCCTTCTCAATTATACAGAGAAAAGCCGAAATTCAAGGCATTAAACTTCCTGTCTCAGTTTTAAATAAGATATATCAGGACAACTATCTTCGTATCGTTGGGGAAGATCCTTGCCCTTTGAACATTACCCTAGCAGGGAAGTATTGCCATCGAGTTGGGCAGATACTGAGGATAAAATTTGGCTTTCCCAATGAGATGAATTTCGGCTATGAGGCAGAGGATTTTTTATCCTCCATTAAAGGACGACCTAAGTAAAAAAAGAGCGATCTTTACGAGATAAAGATGCAGGTAGGGAAGGTTGGCAGGTTTCAACATATATTAGCTTCCCTCGCTAAGTTTAACCATAAGACATAGTTCAATCTACCCTGAACCATAATAGTTTTTCGTAGTTATTTTACGTCTTTTCCCTTGACACGTCATTCAGCTAGGAAGACTGAAAAGATTAGAGTGATTCAGTGCTTGAAAATGGCGTTTTTCTATCAAGCTTGATTGCTTTCTTCTCTATCAGAGGTCTATATAGGAAAAACTGAACTTCTCAAAATAGTATTCTTCTTAACGACGGTGATGTTCTGGATGATCATCTATTGGTGTGTGGTTATGGTAATATCCGATTTTATGCATCCGGTTGTGTAAACTTCGGTGAGCTGATGTTAATATAAGACGCATACGTTTATAGACTTTAGTTTCAGCTCGTGTTCCCACACTATCCAGATATGCTAATGCACCCTCTATTTGTTCAAGAATGGTAAATGCATCAGCTTTTGCTAAAAGAGGTGAGCCTTCAATATCAATCATAACCGGAGATGAATGGGCTGCAATTATCTCCTGTTTGGGCTTATCCGCATAATGACCACGTACTAATAAAGCTATCCAGGAACTCTTGTTTATTTTAACTGACCAGTACCCTTCATCTTTGTCTGGCCCAATTGATTTGCTTTCATATATCTCACCGTTGACAATCAGTTCTACCTTAGTCATTGGCATTATTACACTGGCAACTTTCCAGGATACATTCACTGTTCCTCCACTAGTGGGCATCTCAATTCGCGATCCGGGTGGCCTACCTTCAACTGAGAATTCCATAAGTGGACCACAGGTAACAAAAGTGTTAGCCTTGCGTATAGAGTCCATCCATGCCTGGTAGGTAAACTCCATTTCAGTACCGATGTGAGCGTAAGTACGTACCATGCCTATCGCTACATCCGCACTCATTTTATCTGTTCCACCAACAGCCGCCGTCATATACCCACAATTTAAATAGCGATACCAATCTAAAAGGGAGTATGGATCAATGCCTCTGCAAAACTCTATTCCGTCAATATCACCGCTTACAATACTGGCAGCGTTTTCTAAACGAGGATTGGGAAAGTGGGGTAATATGACTACTCCTGCTTGTTTTTTGCATTGCCGTGCCCACTCGGTAAGTAAAATACCCACTGGGTCTCCCAGGGCCGACTCCGTTGGGCCACCGGTTGTCATAGGCGCAATGATATTACCTCTATAGCCAAGCAGTGAAATGTGACCCATTACGTGTTGTCTATTTTCAGTTCCAACCCGCACCAGGTATTCACCATCACCACCTACCTCTCTGGAGCCATGCGTGGTTTTACCGTCAAAGTCCCCTACATTGGTCATCAACTCACCCCATTGGCTTGCCAGTAGGTTTACTATATTTACTCCTTCCCCCGCACCCTCAAGAAGTGCAGATGAGGGAGAAAGAAAATGTACGTGAGTATCTGCACTAACCCAGCCTCTTTCCCGCCAGGGCAATACTCTATCTATCTTAATTACTATCTTTTTTGTTGATGGCTTGACTGATATCACCTTACGCACTGGCTTCATTTCAAAACCTTTGGATACTTCAATATAGGCATTGCCAAGGGGTAGGTCTATGGTGGTCTCTCCTGGGATATAGGTGCAATTGTGAGTTCCTTTATGTAGGTAATCAATACTATAATCTTCAAACCATGCCGGATTTGGAATCCGATGGCGGTCAATCGGTGCCAGGTACTCCCCGGCTTCACCGTGAATATGCAATCTCACGGCGGCCAATTTATTACTCTGCTTCTCCATTACTTGAAGTGTGACCCGTTGAGTTGCTGGATTTATTACTTTAAGTATTTCGGTTTCCCTTTTGTCTTCAAGTTTTGAGACGGAGAATGTTTTTCCGTCAGCCAAATGAAACTTGGCATCTTGATGAGCAGTATATTCAATTAATACTTCATCAGGCGACAGTTCAGGAGGTTTATTGTTATGTGTTCTTGCCCACTCTTTATTTGGGTATAGCGGCTTTTTTTGCGCTGAAATGACTTGTCCTAAATCAAGCTGTATTTGTTTCAATAATCCCTTTTCATCAAGAGATGGTTCAAATTCAACACCTTTGGGTAGTTTAAGAATAGCTTTGTGGCGAGTTTGCCAGCGTAAGGGGTTAGATGATGCTTTACCTTGGGATATAGCCGATATAAGGATAGCCCCATTTTTTGCCTCAAGACGGATTTCTACTATACGTTTCTCTGGGAAAGGATTTTCCCAGGCCCATAGCCAGTTAATCCATTTCCCATTATCACCTGGTTTTACCCTTGTCTGGCTCCCTCCCCAATCACTGGCAGTCTGTTCATGGTGTGCTCTATATGGAAATGGTTTAGAGTGGGTAACTGCTTGAATAGAGTTGTCACCCCATTCTCGTTGAAACATACCTA
>JAGMDB010000020.1 GCA_023128875.1 Dehalococcoidia bacterium
CCAAAAGAGGCTATCTTTCATGCCATTTTGAGAGAGAACTTGGGTTGCACCCACCATATGTTTGGTAGAGACCATGCCGGTGTAGGCGGTTACTATGAGCCATACGATGCCCACAGGATATTTGACCAAATTCCCGAGGCCAGCCTGAATATCAAACCAATACGTATCTTAGAGTGGTGGTATTGCCCGATATGTGGAGAGGTGACTTACTCTGGACTGTGCGGGCATAGCCAGGAAAAGGAAAAATTTAGCGGCACTATGATTAGAGATATGATACGGGATAACATTAAGCCTGGTAAGGCTATTTTGAGACCAGAGGTATTTGATAAGCTAATAGGATGCGCTCATGAGTATGGTTTTGGCTCTTCCTTCTGCACAGAGGAATATCTAGCCAAAAGGCAACCTATATTTGGCCTCCCAAACTTATAAAGATAAGCAACCAGCAACAATTCCTCGTCAAATTCAAATGTGCATGGATTAACAAATATGAATAGGTTGCTCAAATCTCCATGGCTTGAACTAAGTGTAATGGCGGCCGTGGTTATTCTGTCATATATAGCTCTGCTGTTAATATCAAGGGGAACAGAAACACCTCCGGGAGGCATGGCTCTAACCAGCATAACTGCATTACTTTTTGGATGCTTCTTACTGGGTTTTGTAATTACTACAATTGCTGTTATGGCTGGAATTGGAGGTGGAGTTCTGTTCACCCCCTTTATGCTGGCTTTCACACCTGTTGATAGTCTAATAGTCAGGGCAACTGGTCTTATAATAGCTATGTTTAGTGGCCTGGTAGCGACAGGGCCGTTTATGAAGAGCGGGTTAGGCAACCTAAAACTTTCTATCTACTGTTGCTGTGGTTATGGGGTGGGTGCTTTTATGGGTGCTCAAAGCGCAATATGGGTAACCGACCGACTGGGGGTAAGTGGTGAAGGAATTATTAGAATAATACTTGGGGGTATTGTTCTTCTGCTTGCTATCTACTTCCTTCGCGGAGGCAGGAAGATAGAATGGCCTGAAGCAAAGGAAGTAGACCGCTTTAGCCAATGGTTAGGATTGACGCAGCCTTACTACGAAGAATCTTTAGGAAAGGTTGTTACTTATCAGGCGACCAGGGCTGGATGGGGACTTCTGGCTATGTGTGGGATTGGTATGATTTCTGGTTTTTTTGGTTTGGGAGCAGGATGGGGAATAGTCCCCACAATGAACCTTATAATGACAATACCGCTTAAGGTGGCGGCTGCTTGCAGTGGAATTCTAATCGGCATGGGTGATTGCATAGCGGTGTGGCCTTATCTACATGCCGGGGCGATAATTCCGTTATTTGCAGCCCCCTGGTTGGCTGGACAGGTTCTGGGAGGAATAATAGGGGCACATATATTAATTAAAATCAAAGCTACTTCTATAAGATTCATATTGATAGGGATAATGTTTTTTTCAAGCTTTGGGCTGGTAACCAAAGGTTTGAGGATCTTAGAATACATTCCCGATGTCCCTGGGGCAGTTTATGTAACAGTATTGCTAACCATTATGACAGGAGTTGCCCTTGGATTGGCGGGTAAATTTCCCAAACTTAGAGGTAGGAGGTAAGGCCTATGGGAAAATCTAAGATTCCTGTTCCACAGATTGTTTATGGAAGATGTATCTATTGGCTTTGCATCACAGCAGCAGTGATCTGCACGATAGGGCCCGCAATAGCCGTAGCATTTCCAGATAACAATTTTATGAACCCCCATTACCTTTTTCCCGCCATCTGGGAAGGAAAGAGCCCCGAAATGATATGGCAGGAGGTGGGTAAAGGATTTCCTGGAGGGTATTTCTGGCTACATAATCTAAGTACTGGCGATGGCTTTACACAGTTGGGGCTGGTGCTAAGTTGTTCTTGCGCTTCTGTGGCATTGATAGCCACAGCTATAGCATTTCTTCGGCAGAAGCCCAGGTCTTACCGCTGGGCACTGCTCTCGTTCGGTATTGCGTTGTTGATTGTCTTATCTGCGCTGGGTATATGGCAGGCCTAAATCATTTTAGGTGAAACTGGCAAAAGCCCACCCTGAAGCACCTTTCTCTTTTTAGCCACCCCATGCCAATATAAATTCGCTGAATCACAATATCGGCAAGTTGGCTTCCTTAAATCAGCCCTCACTTCTGCTACCATCCTTCCCCTTCACTCACCCTACCCCACTTTGTACCCTTTCAGCCCTAGCAGAATAGAGCCGCTTTTCCTCTTGATGAAACTTACGCCAAAAAGAGGAATGGCACTTACTGCAAAACCTAGGAGAGGCAGATCTCCTTTAAGAGGAATATCAAGACCTGGAATTTTCCCCAGTAGCCCTATTACCCCGCCACCTATAAGAGCTGCCAAGGCTCCTTGTGGAACTACCTTTAGCTTTCGTTTATAAAACCCAGCAAGCCGAAAACCGCTCCGTAACCAAAGACTGAGCAATTGGGGCATCTTAGCTCAGGTGAATACAATCCCCGGCGATAGCAGTATTCAAAGAGCCATCATCAGCTTTCAATATAAGTGCTCCATTAGTATCAATATCAATCGCTTGCCCTATTATTTCCCCGCCCGGGGCTACTATTCTTACGTCTCTACCCAATGTGGCAGATAGATCCCTCCACTCCTCAAGCAAATCTCCCTTAGTTAATAAAACTTGCTGTCTGTTTATTTCTTTCAGCACTGAGTTTAAGAATTCTTTCCTGGAGACCTCCTTGCCCAGCTCTTCTTTTAAGGAAGTTGCCCGTTTTTCATACTGGGAAACAGAAGTATTAGCATTTATTCCTATTCCCACATTTACAAAGTTTACAACATCCGTTTCTGCCTCCATCTCAGCCAATATGCCGCATACCTTCTTACCCTTAATTAAGACATCGTTCGGCCATTTTAGCTCCGCCTTCAAGCCAAAGAGGTTTCTAATCGCTCTGGCCACAGCAATAGATGCCATCAAGTTAATCCTTGGAGCATATGCTGGACTTATTTCTGGCTTTAAGATAAGCGTGAGATAAATTCCGCCTTTTGGCGAGAACCACCCACGGCCTAATCTCCCTCTGCCGTGAGTTTGAGATTCGGCAATCACAATAGTCCCCCCCTCTGCCCCCTTTTTGGCTAATGCCTTGGCCACATCCATCGTTGAGTTAGTTTGCCAGAAATGATGAATCTTTTGCTCCCATCCAGGAAATTCACAAGGGAATAATAAATCCGGAGAGGAAATTAAGCGATAGCCTCTAGCCGAAGTCTCTATTACATAGTCATCTTCCTTTAAACTACGAATATGCTTCCAGATGGAAACCCTCGAGATGCCGAGTTCTTTGCTCAGCACCTGGCCAGAAACATAATCTCCACTCTCTCGCAAAACCTTCAATATCTTCCACTTCATTTTGTTAACCTCGCTGCCCATAAGGTTAACCAATTTGGGCATACCTGTCAATCCCGTGGATTCATTCATAAGGCCCCCGCCTCGGTCGGGGGCGAGCCTCGACCCTACAATGGATATGGTTCATTACTGTAGTGGTGGGGTTTATCCCCGCCTTAGTGGTTGGGGGCAAACGTCAACTCTATAAAATTACTTCGTCGCAAATACCCGCAGTAACGTGAAGAAGTACCCACCATCTACGTGAGCTGACTCACCAACCCAATCCGCGCTATTTGACCCATCCTATCTTCTGCTATATCATTACTCTTGATACAATCCTCCGGGGCAGCAGCAAAGGAGAGAGTTTATGTGGCTTAACACAAGGATGTTCCTGCTGGTAACATTGCTCTTCGGCATCCTCTATGGCGTAATCACTGGAGTTGGAACATGGATGGGAACGGGTAGCGCGCTAACATACCTTATCCTGGCTTTCGTCTTTTTGGGCATACAATATCTCATCGGTCCCGCCATAGTGGGCGCAACGATGAGAGTAAGATGGGTTTCTGCGAAAGAAGAACCAGAGTTGCACAAGATTGTAGCGGAGCTTGCTGACAGAGCTCATCTTCCTAAACCCAAGGTGGGTATCTCACAGCTAGCCATTCCCAATGCCTTCGCCTTTGGAAAAAGCCAACGGGACGGGCGAGTTTGCGTCACTCAAGGCATCCTGAAGCTCTTAAGTAAAGATGAACTGAAGGCAGTCCTGGGCCATGAGCTAGCCCACATCAAACATCGGGATATGACAATCATAACCCTGCTCTCGGCCATACCACTCATCATGTACTGGATTGCCTGGGGCATGATGTGGCGAGGAATGCTAGGCAATCAAAGGCAAGGCGGCGGCGTTGCCGCTCTTATTGGTATAGGTGCCTTCGTTCTTTACTTTGTCACTAATTTACTAGTTCTATATGGCTCTCGCATCAGAGAATATTACGCCGACCAGGGAAGCGTTGAGTTAGGCAATAAACCAAACCATCTAGCTTCAGCCTTATACAAACTAACTTACGGCAACGCCCGCTTCAAGGGGCGAGAAGAACTAAAACGTGTGGAGGGAGTCAGAGCTTTGTTTCTCAATGACCCCACACGTGCCTGGAGAGAGATCAGGGAGCTTTCTCAAATTGACCGTAATATGGATGGCGCCATTGATGATAATGAATTAATAGAGCTGAGAGGGAAAAGTGTCCAGTTAAGAACCACCGATAAAATGATGGAGCTGTTTACGACCCACCCTAACATGCTAAAGAGGATAAAGCATCTATCATCACTGATGGCTTAAAGAACTGGGGCTCTTCCCTTCCTTCTGCTCAGGAACAAAACGGTGCTTTAAATGAACGGAAAGAAATATGTAATCTATTCTATCACAACAGGCCTCCTCGAAGAGGCAGCCCTAATAGCAACTGTGCTCTGGTTGCTACCAGGATTCGGCGTAAACATCCCCCTGTGGGGGCTTGTACTTATGGCGACTGGCCTAGGAGCGTATTCATACGTAACCGACAGGTTGAGCAAGGAAGCTCTGGATAAAAAAGCAATTGTTTGGCCTGATATTGGCAGCAAAGGCACGGCAATAACCCGCCTCACTCCTGATGGTTATGTTAAAATCAGCAATGAACTATGGAAGGCATCATCAATAGGCTCTGCTGTAGACGCCAATGAGGAAATTGTTATTGTGGGGACCGAGGGGATGACTCTTCTGATAACTTCCTTGGAAAGGGCTTCGCTGTCAGATCATGGAAATTAGCTGGCTAGGACATTCCTGCTTTATTATTAAAGGGAAAGAAAGAACTGTCATCACTGACCCATATTGCCCTGGCCCCGGCTATTCCCTGGGCAAACCTGAAGCGGACATAGTAACTTTAAGCCATCTCCACCCCGGCCATAGCTATGTTGAGGGCATTGCTAGCGATGCTAAACAAATAAAGGGCCCGGGAGAATACGAAAAAGAAGGTACATTCATCACTGGAATCGCCACCTTTCACGACGATAAGAAAGGGGAAATCAAAGGCAAAAATACCATCTACCTTATAGAAATAGATGATATGGCTTTATGCCACCTAGGCGACTTAGGACATCCGTTGACTCCACAATTAATAGAGGAATTAGGAGGTATTGATATCTTATTTTTACCTGTGGGAGAAATGTCCACTATCTCGCTCGATATGGCTGTAGAAATTGTGGGGCAACTAAATCCCCGCATCGTCATTCCTATGCACTATAAGACTGATATTCTGGACATGGACCTTCAGCCTGTGGACAAATTCCTTCAAAGAATGGGAATCCGAGAGCCAGAAATGAAACCGAACCTTTCAGTTACCCAGTCTTCCTTGCCCCCTAACACACAAGTCGTCGTTCTCGACTATCCCAGAAGCCTTTGACAAGGCCAACAAATCACCTCTAAAATAGCCCCGTTATGAGTTTGCCAGGCCACCTTTATGAATTACAGCAACTCGATAGCGAACTGCAAAAGAACCGACAGCTTACAGACGAGATTACCCATCAGCTAAACGAAAACAGCGCTTTAGTGACAGCCGAATCTGAACTTGCCTCACAAAAACAGCAACTAATAGAGTGGAAAAGAGAGCAAAAGAACACTGAATGGGAGCTAGAAGACCAGCAAGAGAAGCTTAGTCAGGTCAACAACAAACTTTACGGTGGCGCGGTTCAGAACCCTAAGGAACTGGTCAACCTCAAACGTGAAGCTGAAAACCTCAAGGGCAAGCTTGGCGCAAAAGAAGACGAGCTGTTAGAGTTAATGAGCCGGGTAGAGGGAATGGAAGCCAGGGTAAAAATTAGCAGCGGAGAGTTTAAGGAGTTGAAGCAAGAGTGGCAACAGAAACAAGAAGCCCTTGCTCAGAGAAAAATGGAGACTGAAACCGTACTTAGCAATCTGAGTAAAAACCGTCAAGAGCTGGCACAACAAATCAGTCCAGCAATTCTTAACCTGTATGAGCACATTAAGCTAACAAAGGGACAAGCTATAGCTAAAGTAGCACAAGGGAAATGTCAAGGATGCTATATCACCTTGCCCACAAGTCAATGGCAAAAGGCTAAGGCTGGCGACTTAGTTCAATGCAGTAGTTGCACCAGAATATTGTACGTGGAATAGCCCTGAAATGATAGGGATTGCTATCGCCCTGAGTGCTAGCGCAAAGTCTTCAGATTCCCCGTGGAGTCTGTCCTGAGCAGAGTTAGGTTTTTCCCTATGCTCAGAATAACAAAGGGATTTGACCTTCACCTTCGTTAGCTATAAACTAGTGTTGGGCAAGTAAACCGGGTGACCGCTGTGTACCTGACGTGCATAGAGGAAAGTCCGAGCTCCACCGAGCAAGGTGCTGGGTAACACCCAGGAGGGG
>JAGMDB010000021.1 GCA_023128875.1 Dehalococcoidia bacterium
TAAAACAAGTATCCAAATTAGCGTTGAATTAATTAAGGGAATAAAGAGTCTTTGCCAGGGAGTTCATATTATGCCTATGGGATGGAAGCACACCCTTGAATTATTAGAAGCTACTGAGCTTGCTTAATTTCACCTGAATAGGTGGATTACTAAGTTTACAGTAATGGTGAGCAGGATATTAATTAAGAGGCAAGTCATTATAGCCTCTTCCAATACAAGATGAGCCTGAGGACTTAGGGCAACTCGTTTAGCATTGGGATATGCTTATATGCCCCAGAGCTATGCTGAACTGATCAACGCCTTCAATGAAGATTTCTTCAATCCGTATATCAACTTCCATCGCTCCTGTTTCTTCCCGGTCTCTGTTATTGACCCCTTAGAATAGACTAATTTTGAAAATATCACACTTTGGTTTTTTGCGGGACGAAATTGCATAGCCACGCTCCAGGAATCTCTACACCAAAGCTGGCATCAGCCAGACGGAGTCTCAAACACAACTTTCAAGGTTGTTTGCGCTTTTGCTTTGACCGGTGGTGCAGGGGAGCGCACCACAGCGACCTCTTGAATGCTATCATGACTACTCAAGAGATCCGGCAACGGTCAACGTTTTTCTATGGCTACATCATAGTTTTAGCTTCCCTCGTTATTGTAGCGGCAGCGGAAGGAGCACTGTATAGTTTCGGTGTCTTCTTTGCGCCGTTGCTAAGCGAGTTCGGCTGGACAAGAGCAATGACTTCAGGTGCTTTATCACTGTCGGCTGTTGTGCATATCCCTATACTCGTTGTTGTCGGCAGATTGACCGACAAGATTGGGCCCAGGTTGGTACTTTCAGTCTGTGGCTTCTTTCTTGGATTGGGTTATCTACTCATGTCACAGACTAGGGCCATGTGGCAGCTATACTTGTTCTACGGAGTAATAGCATCTATAGGCATGGGTTTCTATTGGGTGCCGGTGATATCTATAGTGCCTCGGTGGTTTGTTAAGAAAAGGGGGCTGATGATGGCTATCGTTACCTCTGGTGTGGGGGTTGGGCAATTGGTTGTTCCGCCGTTGGCTAACTGGCTCATCTCTGCTTATGGCTGGCGCAAGTCTTATCTTATTATCGGTGGCGTCACTATGGGAGTTATTATGATAGCCGCCCAGTTTCTCCGACACCACCCGAGCCAAATGGGGCAATTGTCTTACGGCGGGAACGAGATGGAGAAAGAAAATTCGGTTGAAGAAGTGGGTGGACTTTCTTTCCGTGAAGCAATCCACACCAGGCATTTCTGGATGGCGAGTGTGCTGTTCCTTTCTTGGGTTTTTTGCCTGTCTATTGTCATGGTACATAGCGTTATTCATGCTATCGGACTGGGAATGTCACCGGCTAGCGCCGCCAATATTTTAGCTATCATTGGCGGCATGGGCATCGCAGGCAGGCTGGCCTTTGGTCGCATGGCTGATGTAATCGGCATGAAACCCACTCTCATAATCTCTCTGGCGTTAATGTCAATTGGCTTTCTCTGGCTTCTGGTAGCTACAGAAATGTGGATGATTTACTTATTTGCCGCTATATTTGGTATCACCTACGGAACTGTGGAAATTTTACAGTCTCCAATAATGGCCAATTTATTCGGTTTGAGTTCCCTCGGTGCATTTGTGGGACTTAACACCGCCATCGGCGCAATTGGATTTGTGATAGGGCCGGTTCTGGGCGGTTACATATTTGACGTTACTGGCAGTTATCAGGTGATTTTTCTGGTCTGCGCCGCCATGGGAATTATAAGCACCATACTCAGTGCACTTCTACCGCTGGCTGGGGATAAAGGCGAGCACAGCAAATCATAGTTATATGCTGATACCCTAATATACGCGTGAGTAACGCGTCAAATCATCAAAGCAGGTAATTCGCAGAGTTTTACCATGCTTCTCTGCTGTGATATAGTTAGCAATTCTCATTGGAACCAATTACACTATCGTAGTATGGAATCGGATTATCAAACTCGCTGGGAAGTCTTACCGGCGGCACCCGCTGAATATCTGAGCACTACCGATCTTCATCCTCTAATTGCCCAGCTGCTTTACAATCATGGTGTCAAGATAAGTGAAATTGAGCCATTTCTAGCTGCTGACCGCCGCCTTGCAGGCAATCCATTTCTGCTCTCCGATATGGCGCAAGCAGTAAGTAGAATATATAAGGCTCTACTTGCAGGGGAAAGGATAGCCATCTACGGTGATTTTGATGTTGATGGCATCACTGCCACAGCTTCTCTTGCAGAGGGCCTATCATGGCTTGGCGGCAAAGTTACTCTCTATATTCCCGATCGTCTTCAAGAGGGCCATGGGCTAAGATTGCCAGCTATAGAAAAACTCCGTGACCAGGGAATTGACTTAATTATCACTGTCGATTGCGGCGTTACTAGCCTCGCAGAAGCAAAGCAAGCCCGAGAAATAGGGATAGACATGATTATTACTGACCACCACATGCCGCTAGAAACGTTGCCTCAAGCCATAGCTGTAATCGACCCAAAGCGAAAGGACTCAGGGTATCCCTTCCGCGACTTAGCAGGAGTGGGTGTTGCTTTCAAACTTTTGCAGGCGCTGTTCCATAAAGATAGCAGGGAGAAGTCTCTTATGGGATTTCTAGATTTGGTAGCTTTGGGCACTGTTACCGATGTTGTTCCACTCGTTGGTGAAAATCGCTACCTGGTCAAGGAAGGGTTGAAAGTGCTTAATAACACTACCCGCGTCGGACTCCAGGAGATGGTCAGGCTGGCAAGACTAGAGCTGGGTAAGCTCGATACCGAGAGTATCTCCTGGGTTCTAGGGCCTCGCCTCAATACTGCCAGTAGAATGGACCATGCCGCTACCAGTTATCGCTTGCTCACTACAAATTCATTGGAGGAGGCCCAGCAATTGGCAGCGAAGTTGGAGGAAAAAAATGCCGAACGACAAAGATTAACCAGTGGAGTACTAAATAAGGTAAAGGAAAAGCTAACTACAAAGATGCATCTTCCACTGCTAATGGAAGGCGACGAAAGTTATCCTGTTGGAGTCATCGGCCTTGTTGCTGGCAAGCTGGTGGATGAATTTTGTAAGCCGGCTATTGTAATCAACCTTGGCTCTGAGCTATGCCGAGGCAGTGCGCGAAGCATACCTCAGTTCAATGTTGCTGCTGCCTTGGAACAGTGTCAGGACTTGCTTACCACCTTTGGTGGCCACCCAATGGCTGCTGGCTTCGTTGCAGCGTGTCAAAACTTGGGCGAGCTAGAAGAAAGGCTTATGAGTTCGGCAGCAAACCAGCTATCCCATCTCGATTTGCGCCCTAAATTACTCATTGATGCTGAGGTGCCTTTATCCGTTTTCGCTGGTGACATTTTTAGCCTGATTCAGCAACTGGAACCGTTCGGGCAAAGCAACCCCAGACCTACTTTTCTTACTCGCAAAGTTGAGGTAGTGGAACGCCGCAACTTCGGCAACCAGAACAAGTATTTGGAACTAAGACTCAAACAAGGAGATATAACCTGGAGGGCTGTGAGTTTTGATGCACAAAGAGCACAGGAAGAAAGCCCCTCTTACATAGACATAGTGTACAAAGTGGAGAAGAATTTCTGGGGTGGGGAAGAAGTATTGGACCTTAATCTTCTGGATTTCACCCATTCATAGCCATCAGAAACCAGCTTAATACTAACCGCTGGATGCTGAGCGCTCTTCGTGGGCAGTCCGGCGCATTCTGCGGATAAACAAAGGTAAAACCACTGCCAATATTGCTAAACTGATGATTTGCCCTTGGTGAAGGCCGAAAATGAACACTTCGTTCACACGGAAAAACCTTAAGCTGAAATCGCCAGCAGCATAGAGACACAGGTAAAGTAAGAAGAGAGAACCCTGCTGTTTGAGCCGCCCGCGCAGTCGCCATACCACAGCAAAAACCACCAAATTCCATAATAGAAAATAAATTTGTGTTGGATGCAGTGGAATTCCTGGAAAGCCACAACCGCTATGCTGGTTAGCATAGATAACTGCCCAGGGCAGAGAGGTAGGCTTACCGTAGCAGCAGCCATTTATGGTGCAGCCAACTCTGCCTATAGCCTGAGCCAGGGGCGCTCCCACGGCAACGGCATCACCCACCCCGGCAAG
>JAGMDB010000022.1 GCA_023128875.1 Dehalococcoidia bacterium
CTACATAGATACACTCAGGAAAGCGGAATATTTCAAAGGACTTAGTGATGATGATATCGGATTGGTAGATAGGATCTGCCGCGAAGAAAGTTATGATGCTGGAATATCTATTTTCCATGAGGGTGACAAGGCGAAAAACCTGTATGTGGTAAAAGAAGGAAGAATATCTATCGAGATAAGAGAAGCGCAAACTAAACCACTGCTTGTGCGGTCTGTTTCTGCGGGCGGAGCTTTTGGTTGGTCTGCCTTGGTGAAACCACATGTGTTTACAGCTGGAGCAATATGCGTGGAAAAGGGTACGGTTATTGTTATTGATGGTGGTGAGATGAGTAACCTGTGTCGAACTAATGCTCGCTTTGGTGTGGTTGTGATGGAAAACCTGGCTAAGCTTATTTCTTCGAGATTGAAGGATTCCCGGGAGCAATTGGCAATTGAAAAACGGCCCTGGTAAATATCTATTGGTGTTAATTGAATTTTGACTGCTACGGTAGAGGTTGGCAATTGGGGCAGAAGTAGCTGCCCCGACCTCGCACCAGAACCCGCTGGATTGATGTGCCGCAGAGGGGGCAGAGTTTGCCGTATTGATGAGCAACCTTGAAAGCCAACTGGGCTGTGCCAAGCTGCCCTTCGGGCCGAATATAGGTATTAACGCTGGCACCTTTGCTGTTTATAGCTGACCATAGGATTTCACGGATGCAGCGATGTAGAATTTGTATTTCTTGGGGTGTTAGGGCATTTGCTTTTCTCAAAGGGTGAATTTTGGCAGCGAAAAGAATTTCATCGGCATACATATTACCAATGCCGGCAATGAGATTTTGATCAATGAGGGCTGCCTTTATAGGAATGTGGTGCTTTTCCAATAGCTGAGCCAGAACATCAAGAGTGAAATCGTCGCTTAATGGCTCAGGCCCTAGTTTGCCTACTACGGCATCGGCATTTTCTGCCAGCCATATTGCCCCCAGCCGGCGTCGATCGCTGAAAACAATTTGAATATCATTGGAAAAACTAAAAGCTGCCCTGGCATATGAATCAAACGTTCTAGGATTTAGCAGGAGGACACCAGTCATTCTTAAGTGCATGATTAGCACTTTTTTGCTGGCTAGATCAAATATGAGATATTTCCCCCGCCGTTCAAGGTTTTCTACTCTCTGGGCAACTAGGTTGCGAGGAAATTCCTCGGTGGAAGCACAGAATACTATCTTAGGATCAAAAATGGTAACCTGAGTGAAGCTTTGCCCACGTACCCAGGGTAAAAGTTCATTCTTTATCGTCTCTACTTCGGGTAACTCAGGCATTTCCTGATTAGTTTAGCAACGTAAACCTTATAAAATCCAACCTTCAGTGCTATAATTGCCTGATTTTACTATGAGCCACTAAGGGGGGGTATATGTACAGGATCTTAGACAGAGAGGATCTCACTTCAGAAATTCACCTGCTCAAAATTGAAGCACCTAGGGTAGCTAAGAAAGCCCAACCGGGCCAGTTCATCATTGTTAGAATTGATGAAAAGGGAGAACGTATTCCGTTGACCATCGCTGATTGGGATGGGAAAGAGGGGAGTGTGACCATTGTTTTCATGGAAGTAGGCACATCTACCAGGAAATTGGCTTTGCTCAATACAGGTGATAGTATTCTTGATTTTGTTGGTCCACTAGGCCGCCCTACAGAGATTGAACAATTCGGCACTGTCGTCTGCGTTGCTGGGGGATTTGCCATTGCCACCATAGTGCCCATTGCTCGGACGATGAGGAAAGCTGGGAACAGAGTTGTATCAATTATGGGATTCCGTACGAAGAATCTTGTTTTCTGGGAAGAGCGGTTGGGCAGTGTAAGCGACGAGCTTATTGTGACCACCGATGATGGTTCGTATAAGCGTAAAGGACTTGTCACTGAGCCATTAAAGGAGCTTTTGCAAGAAACAAGAATTGAAAGGGTAATTGCTATTGGTCCTACCGTAATGATGAAATTTTGCTCCTTGACTACTAAGCCTTTTGGCGTGAAAACCATCGTCAGCCTTAACCCTATAATGGTTGATGGCACCGGGATGTGCGGCTGCTGTCGTGTATCAGTAGGTGGTGAAACTAAGTTTGCCTGTGTTGATGGGCCAGATTTTGATGGGCATGAAGTTGATTGGGATTTGCTGATGAAGCGTCAGCGCACCTATTTAGATGAAGAAAAGGAATCGCTAGAGCTCTGGAAAAAGAAGATGGCAGGGGCGATAGTAAATGAGTGAGAAGAAGAAATTAGATTTAAATCGCGTGCCAATACCAAAGCAAGAACCTTTGGTAAGAAAGAAGAATTTTAGCGAAGTAGCCCTGGGATATACGGAAGAGCAAGCTCTTAGAGAAGCAAGCCGCTGCATTCAGTGCAAGAAATCTTCATGCATAGATGGCTGCCCCGTCGACATAGATATTCCTGGGTTCATAAGAGCGATAAGTGAAGGTAATATGCCTGAAGCAGTGAGGGTGCTTAAAGATAAGAACTGCCTCCCTGGCATTTGTGGGCGAGTTTGCCCCCAGGAAACTCAATGTGAGATGACCTGCGCTTTAGCCAAAAAAGGTGCTCCTATTGCTATAGGCCGCTTAGAACGGTATGTGGCTGATTGGGAAAGATATCACCCCGAAATTATTGGACAGCAAAGAAACTGTGCAAGATTTAATGGTAAGAGAGTAGCTGTGGTTGGCTCTGGACCAGCGGGTTTAACTTGCGCTGCTGAACTGGCTAAACTGGGGTATGGGGTTACTATCTTTGAAGCTCTCCACGTCGCAGGTGGGGTGCTGATGTATGGTATACCCGAATTTAGACTGCCCAAAGACATCGTTCAGGCCGAAGCCAATTATGTCAGGTCTCTGAGTGAGGAGGTCAAGTTTGATCAAGTGATAGGCAAAATAGCTACAGTAGATGATCTTTTGGGAAACGGGTTTGATGCTGTTTTCTTAGCTCCGGGAGCTGGGGCACCAATGTTTCTAAATATTCCTGGAGAGAATTTGAGTGGTATTTATTCCGCTAATGAATTCCTTACTCGAACAAATTTAATGAAGGCTTATGCCTTCCCTGAATACGATACTCCGATAAAAGTAGGGAAAGAAGTGGTAGTTTTTGGTGGAGGAAATGTAGCTATGGATGCTTCTAGGTGTGCCTTAAGACTTGGAGCCGGAAAAGTATACATTATCTATCGACGCTCTAGAGTGGAGATGCCAGCCAGAGCTGAAGAAAGAGAGAATGCTGAAGAGGAGGGAATCCTTTTCAAGCTTTTAACTAATCCTAAGAGATTTATCGGGGATGAGCAAGGCAAGGTCAAGGCAGTAGAATTATATGAGATGGAGCTTGGCGAACCCGATGAAAGTGGTCGACGCCGACCGATACCAAAGCCAAACACCGAATTCATTATGGAGATAGACACGGCAATTGTTGCTTTGGGCACCAGACCCAATCCGATTATCCCTTCAACAACTAAAGGGCTTGAACTTACTAGATGGGGCACTATTAAGACTGATGATGCTACAGGCAGAACAAGTAAGGAAGGAGTCTGGTGTGGTGGTGACATGGCTACTGGGGCAGCTACAGTTATTAGTGCAATGGGAGCTGGCAAACGGGCTGCGGTTGATATTGATGCTTATCTTCAGGGGAAATCCTAGACAAATCCAAAACCCCCATATCTAGAATTTAAAGTTGGAGATTTCGTATTTGTTAAGCTATGCCATCTCACCCCAG
>JAGMDB010000023.1 GCA_023128875.1 Dehalococcoidia bacterium
CTATTTCCTCCTGAGGCACCTCAAAGAGCAGTTCATCATGAATTTGGAGGAGCATCTTGCTGTTTAGGTTTCGGTTTTTCATTTCACGATATATATTGATCATAGCGATTTTGATAATATCAGCAGAAGTTCCTTGCACAGGGGCATTTATGGCCATCCTTTCTGCTGCTTCTCGAATTTGTCGATTTGGGGAATTGATTTCAGGTATGAGTCTCCGTCTTCCCATCACTGTTTGCACGTAACCTGATTGCCTGGCTTGCTCTTTGATTTTCTCAATATATTCCTTTACCCCGGGATATCTTTCAAAGTATAAAGCGATAAATTGTGTAGCTTCCTCACGGTTAAATTCAGTGGCTTGCTCTAATCCATAATCACTCATACCATAAATGATGCCAAAGTTAACTGTCTTGGCAACTCGGCGCATCTCGGCACTTACCTTGTCGGGGAGAACGCCAAAGATTTTTGCAGCAGTTGTGGTGTGGATATCCTCGTTGTGAGCAAAGGCAGTGATAAGGTCAGAATCCTGGGAAAGATGTGCTAGCGCCCTGAGGTCAATCTGGGAGTAATCAGCACTTAGGAGATACGAACCAGGTGGGGCAATAATAGCTTGCCGTATTCTATTTCCCAGTTTTCCTCTTACAGGAATATTTTGTAAGTTCGGCTCGTTCGAGGAAAGCCGTCCCGTGGAAGTGCCTGTTTGGTTAAAATTGGTGTGCACTCTGCCAGTTTCAGGATTGATAAGCGCAGGTAGAGCATCAACATACGTTGATTTAAGTTTACCGAGTTGACGATACTGCAACACAAGCTCAACTATGGGGTGGAGGCCTTTCAATTCTTCAAGCACCGAGGCCTGTGTGGAATACCCACTCTTTGTTTTGCGAGACCGGGGTAGTTTGAGTTGTTCAAACAGCACACCAGCTAGTTGTTGGGGGGAATTGATGTTGAATTTATAGCCGATGCTGTTATAGATTTGCGTTTCTAGATTCATCATCACCTTGCCTAATTCGAGAGACATTTCTCTTAGCAAGCGAGTGTCGAGAGCAATGCCATTTTGCTCCATGGTTAAAAGAACTGGAATTAAGGGCAGTTCTACTGTGTCGAAGAGTTGACATAATCCTTGCTGATTCAGCTCACTCGCTAAGCTATCTTTTAAGCTCCAGGTGATATCAGCATTTGTGCAAGCATAATCGGCAACTTTTCTCATTTCTAGTGTGGCTAAGGAAACTTGTTTTTTCCCCGTGCCAATCAAATCACTGAGGAGCGGTATTTCAATGCCCAGCTTGTTGAAGGCAATTGCTTTAAGGCTCAGATTTTTCTCTCCCAGTAGGTGAGCAGCAAGCATAATGTCAAAATTCAAATTTTCCAGCTTCACTCTGTAATTAGCCAACGCGGCCATATCATGTTTACCACTATAAGCTATTTTCTCTATGTTCGTAGCTTCTAAGATTGGTTTTAATGCCTCTATGACTCGAGCTTGTGGTAGTTGCTCAGGTTGGTTTAAACCGCGGTGTCCTAGCGGCATATAAAATGCTTTTCCTGAAGCTGGAGATATTGCTATTCCCACCAACCTTGCTGCCATGCCCTCACTCTTAATACCTCTACCTTCAAGGGAGGGGGTGAGGGCGGTTTCGAAGTCAATGGCTATTTCATTTGTTGCCTTCAGTTGATTTAACAACTGACTTAGGGCAAGCTCGGTGTTTATTATTTGATAGGTGCCTCTCTGAAAGTTGTCGACTGTTAGCTGATAGCTGTCGTGTGGCAATCTGGGTAGCAGTTTGATAAACTCAAGCTCCCGGAAGAGTCCTACCACCTCAGTCCGGTCATAGGCGCTTACCTGGCAGCTTTCTAGCCTCAAATTAATGGGAACATCTCTAACTATGGTGACTAGTTCCTTATTTTGGAAAGCCCGGGATTGATATTGGCGCAGTGTTGTTTGTAGCTTGCCCGGTACTATCTGTTCAATATGGACATAGATTTCTTCAATGTTGCCATATTGTTGGATTAATTTAGTGGCTGTTTTTTCACCGATGCCCGTAATGCCGGGAATGTTATCTGAAGCATCACCAATTAGCGCCTTAAGGTCGGTAATTTGTGCTGGTGCGATGCCGTATCTTTGCTTAACTGTCTGTTCGTTATAAAGAATCGTGTCCTTGAACGTTCGCCTTGGCATCAAGGCTTCTACTCCCGGCACTACAAGCTGCAGTATGTCATTGTCGCCGGTAACGATAATAGTTTCAATGCCATGCTCATTAGACTGCTTGCTCAAGGTGCCCAAAATGTCGTCGGCTTCAAAGCCATCGATTTCAAAAATAGCAATGTGGAAGGTATTTGCCAGTTGGTGAATGCGTCTTAACTGGCTTTTCAGCTCCTCTGGTGCTTTGGGGCGTTGTGCCTTGTATTCTTTGAACTTTTCGTGCCTGAAGGTTGGAGTGGGGCGATCGAAAGCGATAGCCCAGTGAGTCGGTTTAAGCTCAGCAAGCATCTTGAGCAATGTACTGGCAAAGCCATAAACAGCATTTATCGCCTCCCCCGTTTTAGGTACTGTCAATGGAGGCAAGGCATGAAATGCACGATGCGCTAAAGCAGTGCCGTCTAAGAGTAATAACAGACGCTTTTTCTTATTTTGTATGCTCTTTTCTGCTGACATCAATTCTTATTTGTTATTAGGGCCTTGGCTAGCTTCTGTAAGTTGTAACTTCACTGCAAGTAAGCGAGTATAAATCGCTCCCTGAGGCGTTAGCTGGCTCCTGATAAAGTAAATAGTTTCTACGCTAAGGGGGTAACTGCTTGCGAAACTGGTAGACATCACCAGTCCGCCAAAATTTTTTCTATCCGCTGGCGTTGCCCCTTCTCTAACACGAGCTAGGGTTAGATGTGGTGTAAAAGGACGTTTCTCTTCAGCGAAGCCAAGAGAGGCAAGCGCAGAATCAATATTTCGTTGCAAGTTCAGTAGATTATCTATTTCTCCCTTGATGCCAACCCAAAGAACACGTGGCTGCTTTATGCTGGGGAAAACTCCCAGACCTGAAAGTTCCAGATGGAAAGGGAGAATCCCTTTAGTAGCTTGTTCTATAGCTTTGGATATTTCGGCCACCTGCTTAAAGGGAATATTGCCCAGAAATTTTAGAGTTAAGTGAATGCCCTTCGGATTCACCCATTTAACAAAAGGATGCTCACTTTTTTCCAGTTCGCTTCTTAGCTGCGCCAGTTCGTTTTTAACATTCTGGGGTAACTCGATAGCGATAAAAGAGCGGATTTGCTCAGAGTCGTGTGGCAATTTCACTTCCTTCAACTGTAGATAGCAATTTTTGAGCATTGCCCCCTAAGATCTTGGCTTTATCCTCTTCGCCAAGTTCGAGAGATTGAATTTGGGCAATTATTCGATTTTGGGAAATGAGGGGATAGTCAGTGCCAAAAAGGATTTTATCGCTGCCAATGATATTGCTTACTTGTTTGAAAATTCCAGCCTGGTAAAGGAGAATGGTGGCTGCAGTATCAAAAGAGACATTGGCCAAAGCTCTGGCGACCTCAGGCATCAGGGCATGTAAAGGCAGACCACCTCCCCAGTGAGCACAAACTACTTTCAAGTCAGGGAAGTTTACTATGAAGGAATAGAGGATAGTGGGAGTAACTTCGCCCTTACCAGCGTATTGATGTCCTACAGGCTCAGATGAGTGAGTTAGAAAGATTAAGTTATGCGTCACGGCTGCATCAACCAGAGGCTGCATTATCATTTTATCTGTAAGGTTAAAGCCTTGCACATCGGGCCTCATTTCTCCAATCCCTCTAGCTCCGGCCCTGGCACAGCGCTCCACCTCGATTATAGCAGCATCTTCTTCCTTGGGTTGAACACTACAGAAAGCGATAAGCCTATCAGGATAACGTGATATGGAATCCAGGATGTAGTCGTTAGTTTCCACACAAAGTTCTTGGCTTGCCCAGCCTATGTTGAGCACGACAGATAAATTAACTTCGGTTTCGTTCATGCTAGCAACTAGTTCTTCAGCGGTTGCCATCTTGGTCTTTGGCTGGGAGTAAAGCAACGAAAAGCAAGGGTCACGTTTAATATACTCGTTGCGTTTTTCCCTTATCCACGGAGGAAATATGTGGGTGTGAAAATCTATAATCACTTGAGGCATTATACCCAAAATTGGCAAATATTTACATAAACACTATAGACATGTAACCTTTCACT
>JAGMDB010000024.1 GCA_023128875.1 Dehalococcoidia bacterium
ATCGGGAAAAGGAACCTCAATTTGAACGAAGCCGCAATAAATGCTGCCAAGGAAATCAAGCGACTTGACTCGAAAGCTGCTCGCTGGATTGCTGCCGATGCCATCAGAGAACTTGAGAGCGAAAGTATCCAGAAGAGATTGAAATGATAGTCTTTGCTCAATAATTCACTTTATTGTACAGCAGGTTATTTTCTATACCATCGTAATCGGGGTTAGTATCAATGTCAAAAGTGATTAAAATACCTCACGAAGTTCACGAATCCACATGCTACGTTAATGGCCTGGTTGATGTATTAACGTGGAAAGGTGCCAAATATGACTATTTTCTATTGCCTATCATTGGTGGAATGGCTTCATTTGCTTACCTCAAGTTCAAGATGGCTAAACTTCCGTGCATGGTTTACTGGGGTAATAGTCCTAAATATTTGCTTAAAGACTTGGGTGAGATAATCGGATTCACTCAGACCATAAGTGAGGGCAAATCATTCAGGAATGAATTCCCGAAAATGAAGAGGCTCCTGGAGAACGATGAGCCGGTAATGGTTGGCGCGCTGGACATGTATTACTTGCACTACTACCCCGAACTATACAAAAGGGAACATATTCCCATTCACTATGTCCTCATGGTTGGCTATGATGACAATAGGCAGGTAGTCTATGTTCACGACTGCAGTGTAGACGGTGTGCAGGAGATTCCTTACATGGAATTTGAGAGAGCTCTGGATGTTAATGTTCCTGGGATGAGCAAAAAGAATACCTTTAGAATTTTCCAATTACCTCAAGAGATGCCTACTGAACTTGAAATTGCAGACAAAGGTTTTACCTATAAAGCCAGGCGAATGATCAAACCACCTGTAAGTATGTTTGGTATTCCTGCTATAAGAAAGCTGGCAAAGGAGATTGTCTTTTGGGCAAATAAGGATTGCTTCAGACACATGGTCGCCTATGCTGGATTAACGCCGCCACTTATTGCAGAAGACCTATCCCATAGTGATGGCCTACGATTTGAGCAGGCACGAGTATTGAAGGCACTGGGTCAAAAATATCACAATCCAGAATGGAGCAAGGCATCCAATCTGTTTACGAAATCGGGAGAGTTGATAATAAAACTGTGTGAAAAAGCACTGGGTTATGAAGGAAGTGCCTGTTCAGAATTACTAGATAGAATTGCAGGTATAGAAGAAGAAGCATATAGATATCTCGATCGCAAATGAGTGTTGTGATGTGAGCGCTATCCAAAACAGGGGGCAGAAGTCCCTGCTATCACATTCTAGATATGTGTCATAGAGTATGCTTGCACACGAGAGTTAAGGGCTGCTTTTTTATCCAGCTCACTTTCTATTCCAAAATAAGACACGTAAGCAGTTACTGAGATAATATAACACTAGCCGGTTATCTGGCCAAAACTAGATGAGGCTGTGTATTCGACGAATTGCTTCATGTCATATTTCAGTTGACCGTGGCTTGGTTTTCCGATGGAAACTCTTGAAGGGTCACTATTACTCAAAACGTGACATGGTGGGCGGTATTGGACTTGAACGAGCGTGCCACGCACGGTCCTTGCAGCAAGCCAGGCAATTTGATAGCTTTTCGGCGCCAGATAACAATCTAGCGTTGTGTGCACTCCCAAATGACCTGATTGCTTGTGCAGAGCCTGACGATGCTGACACTCCGCTTAAACAGGTGTTACAGTTTTTTCGAGAATAGGAGAAGGAGACTTCGGAGTTATCAGTGTGTCTGTTATGTGAAATTCTAGGGTGTTTAGAGGGGTAAATTATGACAGAAGCAAAAGAAGCAATATACAGAGTCGCTGAACTTAGAAAGAGCGATATTGGGCCGACTGAAGAAAATGTAAAACAGAAAGTCATAGTCCCGATATTAGAGTTCTTGGGGCATAAGAGAGAAAACTTAGAATTTGAATACCGCACGCGTAGAGGAGGCAAGATAGATATTTTTATAAAAAGTAACGTGCCTTCCGATTGTAGAGTGATTATTGACACTAAGAACTATGAGGAGAATCTAAACAACCACATTGAACAGATAAAAGAATATACTTTTGACGAAGCTGCGCTGCTTACCATAATAGCAAATGGTACCGCGATTAGAATTTATAGTCCACTTCGGGGAGTCGCATTCGAAAGGTCGCTATTACATTCCATTAAAAGGCAAGACTTAAGCAAAGACTCAGTTTGGGGTATACTCTCCGGTCTTTTGCATATCCAGAACTTACAGAGTAGGAATGTCATCAAGCATATAGATGAGCGAGAGCGACAGATAAAGGACGCTATTGCAAATGAGGATCTTCTCACCCAAGAGTATGAAGAAACAATCGAAGGAATTGACAGTGAAATTGAGACGAAAGAGGAAGAAATCAGAATATTAAGAAAACGGAAGGACAGTTTGACTGAGGAACCTTAGATCCAAGATATCAGAGATTTGGGTTGCTCTGGGACTACCTCTTGACCTTTTCAAGATTCCTGCGCGTGCTCCCAAGATGCCTGGACCTGCTTAATTTCCAGAAGGAGCAAAAGGTAGGCGTGTTTTAGTGCAAGAGTTGGTTGAGGCAAATTTGGTTAGAGACGGACAAACTTTGTATTTCTACCATACCCAGCTATTCCAAAACGAGCAAGTAGAGATAATGGCTTCCGACAACAAAGTGAGATACAAAGCCGATGGTAGAGCTTATTCAGTTTCAGATTTAGCTAAGGTTTTATTGATAAAGCACGGCTTTAAGCGCGATGAACATGGCGTAGCTGGCCCCAGGTATTGGAAGACAGAAAGCGGGGCATTATTAAATGACCTTAACGAACAAGTGAGAGCACGACGGGGCGAGCGAAGATGAAGTTTATGGTTCGGAATCTAACAGTAGCTTATGTTGCTATCCAACCTTCCTGACTTTCGTGCAATCTCCTTGAAGCCAAAGCC
>JAGMDB010000025.1 GCA_023128875.1 Dehalococcoidia bacterium
CCACCAGGGTAGAGATGGGCTGGATCATGGATTTCTGTGCTCAGAGCCTGAGGAATATCATCATAGGCATTGGCGGGCGTATGGATGGCTTCACGATGCAGTCCAAATTCGGCATTGCCGTGGGCTCTGAGCTCATGGCTATGTTGTCCATTGTCCGGGATTTGGCAGACCTGCGCCAGAGAATGGACAACATCACCGTAGCTTTTGACAAGAAAGGGAATGTTATTACCACTGGCGATCTGGAGGCGGGAGGTGCTATGACTGCCTGGATGCGCAATACCATTAACCCCACTTTGTGTAGCACAGTAGAGTATCAGCCTTGTATGGTGCATGCTGGCCCCTTTGCTAACATCGCCGTGGGGCAATCCTCTATCATCGCTGACCGTATTGGCCTGAAGATGTTTGACTACCATGTCACGGAGAGCGGCTTCGCCGCGGATATCGGATTCGAGAAGTTCTGGAACGTCAAGTGCCGCTATAGCGGCCTTAAACCACACGTATCTGTACTCACCACTACCATCAGAGCACTGAAGATGCACGGTGGTGGACCCAAGGTAACGCCCGGTCTACCTCTGCCCGATGCCTACACTAAAGAGAACCTTGAACTATTGGAGAAGGGCCTTCCTAACATGTTGCACCACATCAACACTATCAGGACTTCTGGCATTAATCCTGTAGTGTGCATCAATTGCTTTCATACCGATACCAATGAAGAAATTGCCATGGTTCGAAAGGCAGCAGAAGCAGCAGGGGCGCGTTGTGCCGTGTCTACTCATTGGGCCGATGGTGGCGATGGTGCCCTGGAGTTGGCAGATGCGGTGATAGAAGCCTGCGAAGATAAGACTGATTTCAGGTTCCTGTACCCCAATGAGATGAAGTTGCGGGAGCGGGTGGACAAAATTGCTAAAGTGGTTTACGGAGCCGACGGCGCATCGTGGACTCCCAGCGCAGAAGCCAAGGCTAAAATGCTGGAGGCCGATAGTAAATATGATGAGTATGCTACCATGATGGTGAAAACCCATCTGAGCCTTACACATGATCCGACTCTTAAGGGTGTTCCTAAAGGATGGACTCTGCCTATTCGCGAGGTGTTGATTTATTCAGGTGCGAAATTCCTCTGCCCATGTGCCGGCGCCATTAGTTTGATGCCAGGAACCTGCTCCGATCCTGCCTTTAGAAGAGTAGATGTTGATACGAAGACGGGGAAAGTGCGAGGCCTCTTCTAAGGAGCGGTCAAGTTGGTTCTGGGAAACAAACGGCAGACTAGGCTTGTTAACCTGTTGATATAAGACAAAACCGCCTCTTCGACCGTGGATGGCAAGAACAATAGCCGTTGAAGGTGAGAGGGGAAAATACCTTAGCCTGCCTGGTGAGGAACTACGCGTCTTCTATTTCTTGGTCGCGAAGATAAACGACAGCGTCCTGGATGGTGTGTATTTTTTCAGCGTCTTCATCAGCTATCTCCAGTTTCCTCTCCAGGGTGCTGAATTTTTCCTCCATGGCTGTAATAAGCTCAATTAAATCCAGAGAATCAACGTTAAGGTCATCGGCAAAGGATGTCTCTGGAGTTAATTCTTTTTCTTCAGTGTCTAGCTGCTCCGCGATTAGTCTCTTTAGTCTCTCAAAGATAGTTGCCATTTTTTACCTCCTCTAATAACAAATTTTCTGGTTATGTTTTTTTCACCTTATGTTTACTTACTACTGCTCCCAATACCCCATTAATCAACTTGGGGGAGGAGTCGCTACCAAAGGTCTTAGCTAGCTCCACAGCTTCGTTTATAGTTGCCTTAAATGGGGTCTTATTATCAAACAAGATTTCAAAAATGGCAAGGCGCAGGATGCATCTATCAATAATAGGCATTTGCTCCACAGGGAAAGCTGGTGCAAAGTGCTCAATGTGCCTATCAAGTTTGGCTTTGTTGTGCAGCACTCCCCGGATAAGCTGTTCACCGAAGCTGAGCGCCTCCTGTGGCAATGCTTTCTCCATTGCCAAATGAGCCAAAGCTTCCTCTGCTTTGTGCTCAGTGCAATCAAGGTCATAGAGCACCTGAACAGCGATAGTCCTCGCCTTTCGTCTCGAGCCCATAGTCAGTTCGTTATTGTTGAGTTTCTTAACTGGATAATATCCTCAATTCCTGAGATGTTCAAGACCTGTATTTTGGCACTCGTTCGCTTAATCAAGCTGCAGAGCACCTTTCCAGGGCCAATTTCATAGAAGGAAGTAACTCCACTATGTATCATATATTCAATGGAAGACTGCCACTGTATGCAATGACGAAGCTGCTTTAGAAGCTCCTCCTTTATAGAATCGGTGTCGGTCAGTATTCGGGTGGTGACATTGGCTATTATAGGAATCGTTGGTGGCTGAAGCACAAAAGTTGAAATGATTTCGCTGAATTCATCTACAACAGGT
>JAGMDB010000026.1 GCA_023128875.1 Dehalococcoidia bacterium
GGCAAAAACGATTCCACAGACTATCCTGCGGCAGAGCCGCAAATCGATGTGGCTAAATTAACCCAAGTTCTCAGAGACGAACATGATGTGGTTATTGCCACAGGACAAGGAAGACTGGCGGGTAAGATCTTTCGGATTGGCCACCTTGGTTTGGTTAAGGAGAGCGACATCAAGACAGTATTAGAGGCTTTAGCCAAAGCTTTGCCAAAAGCAAGGTCATGATTTAGAAACCAAAGATGCAAATTCTAGTTACTGACTCAATCGCTGAAGAAGGACTGGATGTCCTTCGCAAGCATGCTCAAGTGGATGTCAAGCTCAAATTGGCTCCTGAAGAGCTTCAAGCTACGATCGGTAATTATGATGCCCTAATTGTGCGCAGCGGAACTCGAGTAACTGCTGAAACCATTGAATCTGCAAGGAAACTCAAAGTGATTGGCAGAGCAGGAGTCGGCATAGATAATATTGACGTTGATGCTGCTACTAGAAAGGGCATAACAGTAGTCAACACTCCTGCAAGTAACACTATCTCTACTGCTGAACACACTATTGCTCTGATGCTTGCCTTAGTACGTAACATACCTAAAGCAAATAGCCAGCTTAAATCAGCCGTATGGCAAAGGGGAAAGTTAATTGGAACGGAACTTAGAAACAAAACATTGGGTATTATCGGTTTAGGCAATGTAGGCTCAGAAGTGGTCAAGCGAGCTCGAGCGTTTGAAATGCGCATCATCGCTTATGACCCGTTTGTATCTACGAATTATGCCAACACTCTCAAAGTGAGCTTGGTCTCCCTAGACCAATTGCTTAAAGAAGCCGATTTCATTAGCCTCCACGTGCCATTGACAGAGAGTACTGAGGGATTAATTGGCGCTAAGGAGCTAACAAAAATGAAACCAACGGCCCGAATCATTAACACAGCTCGAGGTGGGTTAGTCGATGAAGGAGCACTTGCCAAAGCAGTTGAAGACGGGAAAATAGCTGGTGCTGCTTTCGATGTCTTCTGCACTGAACCACTAACTGCCAGCCCCCTATTCGAGGATGATAGAATAATTGTTACTCCTCATCTTGCTGCTTCTACAATCGAAGCTCAGGCTAACATTGCCAAAGATATCGCTGAGCAAATTCTAGCAGTACTTCAAGGACAATTCTGCAAGTACGCCATTAATGCTCCTTACATCCCTTCTGAACTAGTACCATTTATAAAAGCAGCTTCGACTATTGGCAGCCTTGCCAGTCAACTGATGGAAGGGCAAATAAGCAAGATATATATCAAGTATTGTGGTGAAATCGGTAATTATGATTGTAACTCAGTAAAATCAGCGGTTCTCAGTGGCCTGTTACAACAAGCACGCAAAGAGAGCATTAACCTGGTCAATGCCAGTTTCATCGCCGCTCAGCATGGCCTAAAAATCAGCGAAGAAAAAGAGCCAAATTGCCAAGATTACTCTAACTTGCTTAGCCTAAGAATTGACACTGATGCGGGAACTACTGTTATATCGGGCACAGTTAGAGATAATGAGACTCATATTGTTCAGGTTAATGACTTCTGGACGGACATTGTGCCCACCGGCGCCTATTTCCTTTTATGCGATCATCTTGATCGCCCTGGCCTAGTGGGTGCTATCGGTGCCATAACTGGTAGAAGTAATATTAACATCAGTTTTATGTACCTAAGCCGACTTCAACCTCGAGGGCATGCACTCATGATTTTAGCTCTGGATGAACCACTAGACGAGCAGCAAATACAGGAAATATTGGCTCTCCCTGACATCCACACAGTTAAGGCAGTAAAGCTTTAATCAAGCGAGCGGGTTTATAATCAGACCAGTTGGGAGCTTAGGATGAAAGTAAGTCGATTTGCGTGGCATCCTATCTTTGGCATCAGCAACAGTCTTGATTATTTCTGGTGGTGGTGAGCTTAAGAGAAAAGCTAGCTGATATTTTTTTTCTTTTATTCCTTGCCAAGCCTCCTCTACATCAACAGTGTAAGCGATATCCTCACTATCTTGGGCAACACCTAGCATTCTATCCAAAATAAGGTGATTGAGAAGGCTAACACTAAAATTCTTGTAGGGCAGGGAATGGTTCTTCAGCATCAGATCCTCAAAAGAAACACCACGCCGTTGCCTCAGCAGTATCAAAGACTGTGGAACTAGCCCCAAAATTCCTAGAAGCGCTCCGCCAATCATCTTGTATTTCAAACTGCTAACTAGGTTCTCAGTTAAAGGGACAGATTTTAAAGTAAAAATTCGCTCAAGCTGGCCTTCCAGCCTTGCTAAAGCAGAAGGAGCTATGCCTCGCACTAATCTGTGAACGGGAAAGATAACTAACCCTGGGTCGGAAAAATCAACCAGGGTCATCATCACATAATTGAAGGATTCCTTACCGGTCAGAGATTGCCTCGCTTCGCTCGTAATAATATGTGCCCTTTCCCGTTGGTAAGCTAGTGCTGTTTCATATCTGTGGTGGCCATCAGCCATATAAAGAGGTTGAGCAGCTAGAAACTCACTGACCTGACATGTGAATTCAGGTTCAGTCACTGCCCAAACAACATGGTTCTCTCCAGAACCAGCAAACTTGATTACGGGCTTGTCTTGTGAAGCTTCAGCCAGTATTTTACCGATCTTACTTTTCGAGTCTTGGTATAGAGCAAAAAGCGGGCTGAAGCTAGCTTGGCAAGCTCGCATTAGCTGCAAACGGTCGTTCTTAGCTTTGGAGAATGTTTCCTCATGAGGATATATATTATTACCCCATGGCTCTAACTTAACCCGCGCTATCACCCCTCGCCTTCTCCTTTTCTCCCCTAAAAAGGTAAACCAGTGGTCATGGATATAAAAAGCTGGATAATCCTCAACCTGAAGAACTCCCTCCCCAAGCCATCGCTGAAAGGTAAGAGCTGCTTCGCTATATTTCCTGTGGACAGGCTGCTTCGCTGTTACAACAGGTAAAGGATGCTCCAGGCGGATAACGTTATAATCACTCTTTTCATAATAATGCTCTTGCTGCTGAGGAGTGATAACGTCATACGGAGGGCAGGTAACCTGAGCTAAGTCTTCAATTGTTTCGCGATTATAACGTATCCCTCTAAATGGGCAAACTTCAGCCATTTGCTTGAAATCTCTTTATATCCTTAGCAATCGTTCCAGCCCTTTCCCATCAAGCTCTTTCTACATCAGCTACAGATAAGTCAATATAACCTTTTTAATCAATAATCGCTTACTTGCAACGCCTTTTTAGCTATAGTCATAATCACTTCTAAAGTAAGTCTATAGCTGTACTGTCTAAGAATGGCCTACAGCCTCACTCAGGACAATACCACAAGTCTCACAGACTAAAAAACAAAATAATAGCGGCAAAACAATACCGCTATTGTCAAAACCTCCCACTCTCCTGCAAATTCAGGCAGCACTCAGCAATTCTGACACTATCTCACTGACCTCTTTCCCGTCAGCTTTACCTCTTAGCTGGGGCATGAGTTGAGCCATAACACTTCCTTTACCTTTTACTCCCACTGTCTCTATTATTCGTCGTGCCGCAGCTCTAATTTCCTCACGGCTCATCTGCTTGGGAAGATATCCCATCAGAATAGACAATTCTGCCTTCTCTTGAACTACGAGATCACTGCGATTCCCCTGCCTAAAAGCTTCAATGCTTTCCCGATGTCGCTTCACTTCCTTACTAATAACATCAAGAATTTTGTCGTCATCAAGGTGTTTCTGCTGAGCGATTTCAGTATTTTTTATCTCAGATAGGAGCATGCGTAATACAGAAGCTCTTGTTTGATTCCGCTGCTTGAGTGCTTCCTTGAGGTCTTCCCTTATTTTACCCTCACAAGTCACCTTAGCCACCTAGAGCTTTTTCGCCTCTTCGCTGCCTCTTTCTTCTTGCGTTGCTCACTAGGTTTCTCATAGAACCTGCGTCGGCGAATCTCAGCTAAAATACGATCCTCCTGTACTCGCCTATTGAATCTACGCAGTAGGCTTTCAAAGCTCTCACCTGTACCAAGTTTTACATTAGCCATTATTACATCGTCTTCACATCTTTGTGCGAGACACTGTATTTTACCCATCGGATTCCGTACATGTCAAGCATAAGCCGGGTAATAGTTGACATTTGTATCCCTTTGTGTTACGTTCCATAATTGACGTCTACTAAGAAATAAAAGAGTTACAGAGCTAACAAAGTCGGCTAGTTTGGGCCGAGGATGGTTCTTAAAGGCGGTAGACCGGCATATGACTAGGCGGCTTTTTGATTGTCAAAAAGTGGGGAGTTACAGAAATGCCAACAGTTAATCAACTTGTTCGCAGAGGGAGACGGAAGTTTGCTAAGCGAACTAAAGCTCCTGCATTGCATTTCACTTACAATGCTGTAAAAAGTAAGACAAAGTGGACTAAGGGATCGCCTCAGAAGCGGGGCGTTTGTCTCCAGGTTAAGACTGTCACACCTAAGAAACCAAACTCAGCATTGCGCAAAGTCGCTCGTGTCAGGTTAACTAATGGCATGGAGGTGAATGCCTACATTCCTGGTGAAGGGCATAATTTACAGGAACACTCGGTGGCTTTGATTCACGGTGGTCGGGTTAAAGATGTCCCTGGAATTCGTTACCATATCATTCGTGGTACACTGGATACTGAAGGAGTAGCTGACCGGAAACAGGGTCGTAGTAAATATGGTTCTAGACGACCCCAAAAATAGCGAGGGCGTTTGAATGCCAAGAAGAGCGAAGAGAGTAGTAAAAAGAATAATATCTCCTGATGCTAAATACGGCAATATCAGTGTAACTAGTTTTATTAATAAGATTATGTTGAGAGGGCAAAAAGCTACAGCTGAACGGATTACCTACAATGCCATGCAGCTTGCTAGCCAACGGCTTGGTAATGACCCTGTAGAAGTTTTAGAACAGGCAATTAGGGATGCCACACCGCTTCTCATGGTTAAGCCACGCCGTGTTGGAGGTGCCACTTATCAAATTCCTGTGGAGGTAGAAAAAGACCGTGGACGGTCTCTGGCTATGCGCTGGATCATTACCTCAGCGAGGGCACGCAGTAGGAAATCCATGGCGGAGAAGTTAGCGTCTGAATTAGTAGATATTATTCAGGGTCAAGGAGCAACAATCAAGAGACGTGATAATGTTCATAGGATGGCTGAGGCTAACAGAGCCTTCGCTCATTATCGCTGGTGAGGGATGGCAGTTAAAACAGTACTTCAGGTAAAGAATAAGCTTATGTCACGAACTTTCCCGTTAGAAAAGATACGAAATATAGGAATTATTGCTCACATAGATGCTGGTAAAACCACGACTACTGAGAGAATTCTTTATCATACTGGTCGTACTTATAAGATCGGTGAAGTAGATGAAGGAACAGCGGTGATGGACTGGATGCAGCAGGAACGAGAGCGTGGTATTACTATCACAGCGGCAGCTACTACTTGCCAGTGGTGTCAGCATCGCATCAACATCATTGATACTCCCGGACATGTGGATTTCGCTGCTGAGGTGGAACGTAGCCTCCGAGTATTGGATGGTGGTGTTGTAATTCTTGACGCTGTGGCTGGGGTAGAAGCTCAATCGGAGGCTGTGTGGCGCCAAGCAGATAAGTACAATGTGGCTAGGATTTGCTTTATTAATAAAATGGACAGAACCGGCGCTGATTTTTATGGTACAGTGTCCATGATCGAAGAACGGTTACAAGCGAAGGTTTTGCCTATACAGCTTCCCCTTGGTGCTGAAAGTTCCTTCCAAGGAATTATTGATCTGGTGGAGAATAAAACAGTTACTTTTGCTGATGATCCCCATTTAGCACCAAGAGAAGGAGCTATACCGGAAAGCGATAGTGCTATTGTGGCTAATTATCGCCGAGCGCTCATTGAGAAATTAGCTGAGAATGATGACCAAATCATGCTTAAATATCTTGAAGGCCAAGAAATTTCTATCTCTCAAATCAAAACAACCGTAAGAAGGTTGACTGTAGCTAACTGCATAGTACCTATTCTTTGCGGTAGCGCGCTAAGGGGTAAAGGGATTAGGCCATTGCTCGACGCTACTGTAGCCTACCTCCCTTCACCTTTGGATATCCCTCCTGTTTGTGCTATCAATCCCAAAAACGGGAGTGATATCTTTTGCCGGGCAGACGACGACGATCTTCTTTCAGCTTTAGCCTTTAAGGTTGTTTCAGATCCGTTTATGGGCAGGTTAACCTATCTGCGTATATATTCGGGCAAGGTAAAAGCTGGAGCGCAAATCCTTAATGCCACCAGAGGGGTGAAAGAGCACTTGGGGAGGCTATATATTATGCATGCCAATCACCGTGAAGAGATTGATGGGGCTGATTCAGGCAGCATTGTGACCACTGTGGGGCTCAGGAAGACATCTACAGGAGACTCCCTTTGTGATGCTACTCGCCCTGTGCTTTTTGAATCGATACATTTTTCGGATACAGTACTTTCAATGGCTATAGAACCTGGAAGTAAAGCTGATCAGGACAAGTTAAGTAATGTTCTAGCTAAGCTTGGTGAGGAGGATCCTACCTTTAAAACTCACAATAACCCAGAAACGGGGCAAGTGCTTATTTCAGGGATGGGTGAATTGCACCTTGAAGTATTGGTAGAGCGTATATCTCATGAATTCGGTGTGAAGGTAAAAGTTGGCAAGCCTCAGGTAGCTTATAAAGAGACAATCACCGCACCTGTAGAAGCTGAAGGGAGATTTATTCGCCAATCTGGTGGCAAAGGGCAATACGGTCATGTTTGGCTTAGACTCGAACCCGGTGAACGAAGCAGTGGGTTCGAGTTTTGTGACCAAATTCGAAACGGAGCTATACCTAAAGAATTTATCCCCGCAATAGAAATTGGAGTTAAAGAAGCTTTGCAAAGTGGGCGGCTGGCTGGTTATCCTGTGGTGGACATTAAAGCGATTTTGTGTGATGGCAGTTTCCATGAGGTTGATTCCTCAGCTCTGGCCTTTAAAATAGCAGGCTCCATGGCCGTAAGAAACGCAGTAACTAAAGCCAAGCCTATTCTCCTGGAGCCAATTATGCAGGTGGAAATATTGACCCCAGCCCAATTCTTGGGAGATATCATTGGCGATTTGAATTCTCGAAGGGCTCGCATCGAAGGGATTGAATCTTATAAAGATTCCAGCGTTATTCGTTGTTTTGTTCCTTTAGCAAGAACTTTTGGCTTCGTTAGTGACTTGAGATCACTCAGCCAAGGTAGAGCAACTCATACTATGAGATTTTGCCGCAATGAGGTTGTGCCTCCTAATTTAAGCGAGCAAATTGTGGCTAGTACTAGGGCAAGGTAGATGAGTAGTCAGAAGGTTCGTGTTAAGATCAAAGGTTTTGATCATAGATTAGTTGATCAAGCGACAATGCAAATAGTAGAGGCAGTGGAACGTACTGGAGCTACAATTGTTGGCCCTGTACCCTTGCCCACACATATAGAGAAATTTTGTGTCATTCGCTCTCCAAATATTGATAAAGATTCGAGGGAGCAATTTGAAATTCGCACTCATAAGCGACTCATTGATATTTTACAACCAACTTCTAAAACTATAGATGCTTTGACTCAAATTAATCTGGCTTCCGGGGTGGAAATAGATATTAGGCTATAATGGAGCTATGTTTACAGGTATTATCGGCAGGAAGATAGGCATGACCCGAGTTTTCCTAGAAGGTGGGGAGATGGTAGGGATAACCGCTATCGAAGCAGGCCCATGTTTTGTTACCCAAGTAAAGGACCGGGCTAAAGATGGTTATAGTGCTGTCCAGCTAGGTTTTGGGAGAGCTAGGCATCTCAATGCCCCACAAAAGGGACATCTTAAAGACTTAGACGAAGTCCGGTATCTCCATGAATTCAAAATTGAAGACGTAAGTTCAGTCAAGCGTGGTGATAAAGTGGATGTTAGCTTCTTAAACTCTGGCGACTTTGTGAATATAAGTGGCTTGTCCAAAGGCAGGGGTTTTGCTGGTGTGGTGAAACGCCATCATTTTGCCGGGGGGCCTAAAACTCACGGGCAATCTGACCGCCATCGTGCTCCTGGTTCAATTGGGGCCAGTTCATCTCCGGGTCGGGTGTTTAAGGGAATGCGCATGGCAGGACATATGGGGAGTAAGAAAACCACTGTACGCAACCTCAAGGTGGTTAGGATTGATACAAATTGTGATTTGCTCGTTGTTAAAGGGGCAGTGCCAGGAGCCAGGAGAGGGTTACTAATTGTTGAAAAGGTGAGGAGGTAGACAGTGCAAATTCCTGTGTATAGTCTAACGGGTGAAGTTGTTGGCCAAGTGGAGCTTAATGAGAAAATCTTTGGAGTTCCTTTTAATGAGGCTGTGGTACATCAGACAATGGTAATGCAGTTAGCTAATAGACGTCAAGGAACTGCATCAACTAAGACAAGAAGTGAGGTTAGCGGTAGTACAAGGAAACTCTATTCCCAGAAGCATACGGGAAGGGCAAGAAGAGGCAATATAAAATCACCGCTTCTCAGAGGAGGCGGAGTGGCTTTTGGGCCTAAACCACGCTTATATCGTCAATCTATGCCCAGAAAGATGAGACGTTTAGCTCTGAAGTGTGTTCTTTCCTCTAAAGTCAGGGAGGGGAATCTGAAGGCAGTAGAAAAATTCGCCGTTGAGGAGCCGAGGACGAAGAATATGATTGACATTCTAGCGGCACTTGATATTGGTCCTACGGCTTTGCTTGTTAGCGAACATTGCAATCTTAATGTGGTTAAGTCAGCTCGCGACCTAGCCAATATTAAAGTCCTACCTTCAGCTTTGATTAATGTACTGGACTTACTTTCTTACAAAATGCTAATCATTTCTGTTCCCGCTCTATATAATGTAGAAAGAATCTGGGGCTTAGGAGTAATTAGAAGTGCATCTCTATGATGTGTTGCGGCGCCCTTTAGTCACAGAGAAAGCTACCTTGCTCAAAGAAGGGGATAAATATGTCTTTGAGGTGGCTAAGAAAGCTACCAAACCTCAGATTAAGGAAGCGGTGGAAAAAACTTTCAAAGTGAAGGTAGTCAAGGTTAATGTAATAGTTGCTCCAGGGAAGACGAAACGAATGGGTGGGCGAGAGGTAACAAGCCCGTCCTGGAAGAAGGCCATAGTTGGCTTGCAACCTGGATACAAAATCACTCTCTTTGAAGGTGTCTAATTTGTCATTGATTACTATAGAGGTGGAATTTTGGGCTCAGTAGTTAAATGGAGAAAGAAAATGATGTCGAAGCATCGTCATAAGAAGCTGCTTAAGAAGACTCGTTGGCAAAGGAAGCATCCATAACAATGGCATTAAAGACTTATAAACCGACTTCTCCAGGTAGGAGAGGCAAAGTTGCAGTGAATTTTGAGGAGCTAAGCAAGACGGCTCCTGAGAAATCCTTGCTTATTCCGTTGAAAAGGAAAGCAGGGCGTAATAACCGCGGCGTAATAACAGTACGTCATCGAGGTGGAGGAAGTAAACGCAAACTTCGTATTATCGATTTTAGCAGGGATAAGTTCGGTATCCCTGGTAAGGTAGCCACTATTGAATATGACCCTAACAGGTCAGCTCGGATTGCCTTAATTTACTATGTTGACGGTGAAAAACGTTATATTCTTGCCCCTTTGGGTCTTGAGGTAGGTGATGCTATAATAGCGGGCGATGAGGTTGAGATAAAACCAGGGAATGCTCTACCATTAGATTCAATCCCTGTGGGTACGTTAGTTCACAATATTGAATTTACTCCTGGTAAACGTGGTCAGCTTGTTCGTAGTGCTGGTGGAGCTGCTCAGGTTATGAGCAAAGAAAGCGGGTATGTTGTGCTCCGCTTGCCCTCAGGTGAATTACGAAAATTCCACCATAAATGTCGGGCTAGCATTGGGCAGATAGGTAATGTTGACCACGAAAATATAAGATTTGGCAAAGCCGGATGTAGAAGATGGTTAGGCATACGTCCTTCAGTTCGAGGGTCTGCTATGACCCCTCGAGATCATCCTCATGGGGGTGGTGAAGGCAGGGCCCCGATAGGGTTGAAACACCCTAAAACGCCTTGGGGAAAGCCAGCTCTGGGCTACAAAACACGGCGTCGCAAGGGATCTGACAAAATGATTGTTAGGCGGAGGAAATAAAGTGTCACGATCGCGCAAGAAAGGCCCGTATTGTGATGCTAAGTTGCTCAAGAAGATAGAGGCACTCAACAATTCAGGGGAAAAAACAGTGATAAAGACCTGGTCTCGCGCCTCTACTATTTTGCCACAGATGATAGGACATACTATCGCTGTGCATAATGGCAGGAAGCATATCCCTATTTTCATTACCGAGAATATGGTGGGATATAAGTTGGCCGAATTTGCCCCCACCCGGATATTTAGAGGGCATATCACTAAAGCTAAGGTAACTATGCAAGCGAGGACATAAGTCACAGTGAGAGTGAAAGCTGTAGCTAAGGATGTTGGTATCTCACCTCGGAAAATCCGCTTGGTGATAGATATGGTTAGAGGTAAAAAAGTTGATGACGCTTTAACTGTGTTGAACTTTTTGACTACTCCATCAGCTAAAGCTGTAGCTAAAGTAATTAAATCAGCATCTGCCAATGCTGAGAACAATCTTGAAATGTCATCTGCTGACCTTAGAATTGCAGCTATCTTCGCTGATCAAGGACGCACCCTAAAGAGGTTTCGCCCTAAATCTAGAGGGCGGGTGAGCCCTATCTTGAAGAGATCCAGCCATATTACAGTTCTTGTTGAGGAGGAATAATTTTGGGACAAAAAGTGCATCCTTATGGTTTCAGACTGGGTATTACTTGCGATTGGCATGCTAAGTGGTATGCTGGGAAAAACTATACACGGTTCTTACAGGATGATCTGAAGCTACGCCGAATTGTTGAACGGGAATGCTCTGGCGGAGGCATTGCTCGACTAGAAATTGAACGACCAGGGGGGGAGTTATGCTTAACTCTCTACTCTGCCCGCCCTGGCATTTTGATTGGTAAGGGAGGGCAAAAGGTGGAAGCGCTGAGAGCACAATTGGAAAAGATTAGTGACGAGAGAGTTAGATTGACTATCAGAGAGGTCGAGCGACCTGAACTCGAGGCTTGCTTGGTGGCTCAAAGTATAGCTGGGCGAATTGTAAATAGGATACCCTTCCGTCGCGCCATGAAGCAAGCTGCCTTTAGAACTATGCAAGCTGGTGCTAAAGGAGTAAAGATAAAATGCGCTGGAAGGCTTGGTGGGCGTGAAATCGCTAGAACTGAGACTTCTCACCAAGGCCAAATGCCATTGCATACGTTGCGCGCTGATATCAGTTATGGTTTTGTTGAAGCTCACACTGTTATGGGGTGCATTGGGGTCAAAGTCTGGATTTATAAAGGTAATTTTGCTTCTACGATGAAGGGGGGAAATATTGCATCCGAAACGAGTGAAGTATCGTAAAGTCCATAGAGGGCGATTGAAGGGGGCAGCTCATAGAGGAAACACTGTTGCCTTTGGCGATTTTGGCTTAAAAGCTCTGGAATCTGCTTGGGTAACAGAAAACCAAATTGAGGCAGCACGGCGTGTCATGGTGCGATATTTGCGACATGGAGGCCAACTATGGATACGCATTTTTCCAGATAAAGTTGTGACCAAAAAACCAGCGGAAACGAGGATGGGTAGTGGCAAAGGCGCTCCGGATCATTGGGTGGCTGTAGTCAAGCGGGGAAGAATCATATTTGAACTAGGTGATGTAAGTGAAGTTATGGCCCGAGAGGCAGTGCGCCTTGCTTGTTATAAACTTCCTATTGCTGGTAGCTTTGCAGTAAAAGAGGATAAGGGTTGAAAACTGAACAAATTCGTGCCTTCAGCGATGAGGAATTATTCAAAAAATTAGAAGAGGCTCATGAGGAACTTTCTAATCTCCGTTTTCGCTTGGCGACTCGGCAATTAGTTAATCACCGTGAGATTCCCAGAGCTAAGAAAGAAATTGCTAGAATGGAGACCATCCTGAGGGAAAGAGAGCTTGGCATGAGATGAACTATATAGGAAATAGAAAGGTAAGAACTGGGCAGGTGGTGAGTGACAAGATGGACAAAACCGTGGTGGTAGCAGTAGAAGTCTTAAGGCGTCATCCACTTTATAAGAAAACTGTTAAAGGCACCAAGAAATATAAAGTTTGTGATGAAGGCAATGTCTGTAGAGTTGGAGATAGGGTAAAGATTGTGGAGACACGTCCTTTATCTAAGGAAAAGAGGTGGCGAATAACAGAGATAATATCTAGAAGAGAATCAACTGAAGCAGAATCAGTGGAGATAGGGAAAAAATGATTCAGGCTTATACCAGACTCAAGATAGCTGATAATACCGGAGCTAAGGAAATTATGTGCATTAACGTGCCTGGCGGAACTAGGAGAAGGTATGCGTACGTTGGTGATGTTATTGTGGCTACAGTGAAACGAGCTGTGCCGCATGGGATGGTGAAGAAAGGTGAGGTGGTGCGAGCTGTAATTGCACGTGTAGCTAAGCCTTATCGCCGCCCCGATGGTTCCTATATCAGGTTTGATGAAAATGCTGCGGTTATCTTGAGTGATAAAAATAATCCTAGAGGGAGCCGTATTTTAGGGCCTGTGGCCAGAGAGCTTAGAGATAAGAATTTTGCTAAGGTGATATCCTTAGCCCCAGAGGTTCTTTGATGATGAAGATCAGAAAAAACGATACTGTTGTTAGCATAGCTGGGAAGGATAAGGGGAAAAAAGGGAGAGTGCGTCGTGTTCTTCCAAAAGAAGATAAAGTAATGGTGGAAGGGCTCAATATGATTAAGCGCCATTCGCGAACCCGCGGTAGAGCTCGACAAAGTGGCATAATTCAGCTTGAAGCCCCACTTCATGTATCTAATGTAGTGCTAGTGTGCAATAAATGCAGTAAGCCTACACGGGTCGGGTTTCGTTCTCTTGACGATGGACGGAAGGTGCGGATTTGCCACTCTTGCGGCGAGGTGATTGACTAAGTAAACTAAGCATGGCATCTATGTTAAAAGAGAGATACTTGGCAGAAGTAGTTCCTCAGCTCAAGTCTAGACTTGGCTACGATAATGTAATGCAACTGCCCAAGCTGGAAAAGATTGTTCTTAGCATTGGCTTAGGCGAAGCAATACAAAACCCTAAAGCTATCGAAGCGGCAGAGAAAGATTTGACTATGATCTGTGGGCAGCATGCCGTAATCACACGTGCGAAAAAATCTATCGCTTCCTTTAAAGTAAGAACTGGTATGCCTATCGGGATAATGGTGACACTACGAGGCAAACGGATGTATGATTTTTTTGACAAACTGGTTAATGTTGTCTTGCCCCGTTTCCGTGACTTCCGTGGGGTATCCACGGATTCTTTTGATGGTCAAGGTAATTACAATTTAGGCATAACGGAGCAGATAGTATTTGCTGAGATTGACTATGCTAAGGTAGATAAAATTCGTGGCCTCCAAGTCACTATAGTCACTACGGCTGATAATGATGATGAAGCTAGAAGTTTGCTGGGACTCATGGGTATGCCCTTTAGGAGAGATTGAGATGGCAAAAGCGTCTAAAATCGCAAAATCAAGGCGACAGCCGAAATATAAAGTGCAGCAGCATAATCGTTGCCAATTGTGTGGCAGGCCACGCGCCTATATGCGTAAATTTGGTTTATGTCGCATTTGCTTCCGAAAACTCGCTTTAGCTGGCGAAATCCCTGGAGTAAGGAAATCAAGCTGGTAAGGAGCTTTAATGGCAGTTACTGATTCAATCGCAGATATGTTGACTCGGATTCGCAATGCCATTATGGCACACCACAGTGATGTGCTGGTGCCGGCGTCTCGAATAAAGCTTTCCATTGCTAAGACCCTTAAGGAGGAAAATTTTATTAACGGTTATGAAATCCTTAAAGAGAAGCCGCAGGCAATGATAAAAATCCAGCTTAAGTATGTTAATAACCAGCCAGCCGTATCAGGTTTAGAGCGGGTAAGTAAGCCTGGCTTGAAGATTTATGTTGGCAGACGTGAAATTCCACGTGTGTATGGAGGCTTGGGCATTGCTATTTTGTCAACGCCTAAAGGCATTATGACTGGCCAGGGAGCGTGGCGACGTGGCCTTGGCGGTGAGGTCCTGTGCTACGTATGGTAAGTTAACTGAGGAGAAATGAATGTCTAGAATTGGCTTACTTCCTATTTTCGTACCTCAAGGTGTTGGGGTCAAAATAGAAGGAACTAAAGTAACAGTAAAGGGAGAGAAGGGAGAGCTGCATCGCTCTTTCTTTACAGGTATTTCGGTTGTTTTGAAAGACGGTAAATTGATCGTGGAACGATCTAGCAATAGTAGAATGCATCATGCTCTGCACGGTCTTACTCGCAGTCTGCTGGCTAATATGCTTGAAGGAGTGAGCAAAGGTTTTGAGCGAGTTTTGGAAATAAATGGTATAGGCTACAAGGTCCAAAAGGCTGGTGATAAGTTGGTGTTCCAGGTTGGATATAGTCATCCTGTGGAATTTCTCCTTCCCACTGACATTAATGCAACTATTGAGGGGACAAATCGTATCCGAATCAGTGGTATTGATAAAGAAACTGTTGGGAAAGTGGCAGCTGGAATTCGGGCTATACGCCTTGCTGACCACTACAAGGGAAAGGGAATTAAATTTGCTGAAGAGAAGCTGCGTCTTAAACCTGGCAAAGTGGGCAAAGTGTCTAAAGAGTGAGATGATATGGCCAAGACAGAACCAAGGTTAATTCGAAGAGTACGGCATAGGCGAGTGAGAAAGAAGATAGCTGGTACAGCTTTGCGGCCCCGATTATGTGTCTTTCGGAGCTTGAATCATTTCTATGCCCAAATTACCGATGATTGTGTGAGCCAAACCTTAGTTTCAGCAGGCACTCTCAATGCTGAGGTAAGAGGCGATACTAAGCAAATGATGAAAACTGAAAAGGCCGAGCATGTAGGTTCATTACTTGCTCGAAGAGCGTTAGATAAGGGAATTCACAAGGTGGTTTTTGATCGTGCTGGTTATAAATATCATGGTAGAGTTAAGGCTTTTGCTGAAGCTGCCAAGAAAGCTGGACTCTTGTTTTGAGGTGAT
>JAGMDB010000027.1 GCA_023128875.1 Dehalococcoidia bacterium
AAGAGCCAAAATTGAGGTTTCAGAGCTTGAACTAGAGGAGAAGTTGATAACCCTTGACCGTGTAACTAAGGTAGTTAAGGGTGGCAAGCGACTTCGCTTTCGTGCTTTAGTGGCAGTGGGTGACGGTAGAGGGCATGTAGGAATTGGTTTGGCTAAAGCTACTGGCGTTCCGGAGGCAATTCGTAAGGCTAACGCTGCAGGCCGGAAAGAGTTAATTGAAGTACCTGTTGTGAATACCACCATTCCTCATGAAATTTTGGCCAAGTTTGGAACATCTAAAGTTTTACTCAAACCAGCGATATCCGGCACCGGTATAGTTGCTAGCAATACTATTCGAGCAGTGCTTGAATTGGCCGGCATAAAAGATATCATTAGTAAATCTCTCGGTAGTCGTAATCAGGTTAGTGTAGTTAAGGCGACCATGGTTGCCTTATCTAACTTAAGAAGGACTGAGGAAGTTACGGCTGAAGGCAAGCTTGACTTCGAAGTTCAAGAAGAGGATGCAAATGAGACAGAATGAATTAAGACCTCCTTTGGGTGCCAAGCATAAGGCAAAGCGAGTGGGCAGAGGAGATGGCAGTGGGCATGGCACTTACTCGGGACGAGGTTGTAAGGGGCAAAAATCTCGTTCGGGAGGCGGTGTGCGCCTTGGATTCGAAGGTGGACAGTTACCTCTTATAAAGCGGCTGCCAAGAAAGAGAGGATTCACTAATATTTTTAAAATTGAATATAACATTATCAACGTGGGTAAACTTGACGGTTTTTCTCCCGGGAGTGAGATAAATACGGAAGAACTGCTCAAAGCAGGGCTGATTAAGTCTCTCGGCCGTCCGACTAAAATTCTTGGCGATGGTGACATTCATCATTCCTTATCAGTCAAGGCTGATAAATTCTCTGCGGCGGCGGAGAGGAAGATTGTCGCCGCCGGGGGGAAGGTAGAGAGGACTTAAATGCAGCGTAAGGAAAGTCAGCCCCGCCTTATCCGGGCAATGATAGATGTGTTTAAGTTACCGGATTTAAGGCGAAGAATTCTTTTTACCCTGGGTATCTTGGTGGTTTTCCGTTTTATAGCTCACGTCCCTTTGCCTGGAGTGGATATTGATGCTTTACAGCAACTCTTTGAGCAGAATCAGATTCTAGGCATGCTTGACCTCTTCAGTGGTGGAGCTATGAGGAGGTTTAGCGTGGCTGCCCTAGGTGTGTATCCTTATATAACTGCCTCGATAATAATGCAATTGTTGGTTCCAGTAATTCCTAGGTTTCAGAGTATCGCCCAAGAGGGAGAAGCTGGCCAACGCAAGATCAATCGCATCACCCATTTACTGACTGTGCCTTTAGCAGCCGTGTCAGGCTATGGGCAGATTGCCTTGTTGCAAAACCAAATGGCTATTGGACGCATTGAGCCGCTAGTAGTGGTTGTTATAGTGACATCGTTGACCGCTGGCACAGTGTTTCTCGTCTGGTTGGGCGAATTAATCACCGAACGCGGTATTGGCAATGGAATATCAATGATCATTTTTGCCGGTATTGTAGCCAGCGCGCCAGAGATGATAGGGCGTGCTTTTTTGGCTAAGCAAGATCCCTTAGGTTTGACTACCTTCGTTATACTTAGCTTGGTTACTCTGGTATTCATAGTCGTATTTATCGAAGCCCACCGTCGCATCCCCGTGCAGTATGCCCGTGGCACCATTCGTGGCGGTCGTATGTATAGACAATCAGGTTCAACTTACATTCCATTGCGCGTAAATACAGCCGGGATGATTCCTCTTATCTTTGCCATAGCTCTAATGACATTTCCAGGGACGATAGCGAGCTATTTTGCCAGCCCGGTAGGGCAGGACCCTAATTTAGCTACTAAGATTATGCAAATCTTCGATCCCCAGGCGGCTCTCCCTTCAGGTTTGGCTTATCGAGGTTTATACTTCGCCCTAGTAGTCGGTTTTGCTTTCTTTTACACTATGGTCATATTTGAACAAATGAAGCTGCCCCAAACTTTGCAGCAGCAGGGTGGCTTTATCCCCGGAGTTCGCCCTGGAAAAGCTACAGCTGATTATTTGAATCGAACCATAAAGCATCTTACCTTTGGTGGCGCTCTGTTTTTAGCTGTGGTAGCGCTTATGCCTTTCATTGCCAGGGATATTACGGGCATCACCGTGTTGACGATTCAAAGCACTGCCTTACTCATAGCTGTTGGTGTTGCTCTAGACACTATGAAGCAACTGGAATCTCAGCTAACAATGCGGCGCTATGAAGGTTTCCTAAAATAGGAGAAGGTAAGATGCATATCGTTATCTTGGGTGCTCCAGGAGCTGGCAAGGGAACTCAGGCGGATATCCTTTGCCAGGAATTGGATTTACCTCATATAGCTTCTGGAGACTTATTTCGCCAGGCATTGGAGAAAAAGACTGAGCTGGGCCTCTTAGCTAAATCATACATGGAAAGGGGAGAACTAGGCCCCAGTGAAATAGCGATCAAAATGATTCTAGAGAGGATTAGCTTGCCTGATTGTGTCTCAGGCTGCGTGTTTGATGGGTTTCCGCGAACTTTAGAACAGGCCGAGGCTTTAGATAAAGCTTTAGCTGAACAGGGGAAAAGCATAGATAAAGCAATATATATACAGGTGCCACGAAAGGAGCTTGTGAAGCGTCTCAGTGGACGGCGCATTTGCCGAAGTTGCCAAACACCTTATCATTTGATGGCTGCTCCGCCCAGAGTGGCAGGGAAATGTGATAAGTGCGGTGGCGATCTGTATCAACGTCCTGATGATAAAGAGGAAACAGTGAAGGAACGATTGAAAGTTTTCTTTGCTCTAACTTTGCCTATTGTTGATTATTATAAGAAGCAGGAAAAACTAATTGAAGTCAATGGCAACCTAGGAATACAGAATGTAGCTGAGAAAATAATCTCTGTGCTTAAACCTTTCGTAATCACAGAGCTCTGAAGACTCGCGGTATTATAGAACAAGATGATAATCATAAAATCCCCTGAGGAAATAGCAATTATGAGACAATGCGGCAAGATTCTAGCAGCTATTTTGGATAAACTAAGAATGGGGGTGAAACCGGGGATCAAAACCTGCTGGCTAGACTCAACCATGCTGGAAGAATCGCAGAGATGGGGAGTTAAACCCTCTTTTAAGAATTATCACGGTTTCCCTGCTCATTTATGTGTTTCCGTGAATGATGAAATAGTTCATGGCATTCCTGGCGAGCGTGTATTGAAGGAAGGGGATATTGTCTCTTTGGATGTAGGGGTTTTTCATGGTGGCTTTCATGCGGATACTGCTGTAACGGTTGGTGTGGGGAGGATAAGCAATCAAGCTAAGGAAATCATGGCCGTTACTGAAGGTAGCTTGAAGGCTGGTATTGCTCAAGCCAAGTGTGGCGCATATGTGAGAGACATTTCAGCTGCTGTTCAGGGTTATGTTGAATCAAGAGGATTTTCCGTGGTTAGGGAATATACGGGACATGGGGTGGGCAAGGAATTACATGAAGAACCGCAAATACCAAATTTTGCTTCTCACAGAGGGCCCTTGCTTCGTAGAGGCATGACTTTAGCTATTGAGCCTATGGTCAATGCTGGGGATTGGCACACTAGATTGGCTCCCAACCAATGGACAGTGCTAACGGCCGATGGAAGCCTTTCAGCGCACTTTGAACATACTATTGTTATTACTGATAGCGAAGCTGAGATACTTACTTAGAGAAGAGTATGACTAAAAAAGAAAAAATAGAAGTTGAGGGCAAAGTAACTGTATGTTTACCTAACACTGTGTTTCGTGTTGAATTAGCTAATGGTCACATAGTATTGGCGCATATTTCAGGGAAGATGAGGAAGCATTATATTAAGATTTTGCCTGGGGATAGGGTTTTGGTGGAGCTTTCCCCTTATGATTTGAGTCGTGGCAGGATTATCTATCGGCTCAAATAGCTTTACCTTTGACAAGGTGACCAGGAAGGTTTATCATAATAAGGTTTTGTTCTTGGTGATTAGAAATGAAAGTGAGTGCTTCGGTTAAGCGGCGGTGTAGTAAGTGTAAAATTATTAGAAGGAAAGGTGTTGTTAGGGTTATCTGTGAGAATCCAAGGCATAAACAGAGACAAGGCTAGCTCTTTCCAAGAAAGTGCACCATGCCCTTCTATAAGAATGGCGAGGAGTAAGTAATGGCACGCATTGCTAGTGTAGATCTTCCTAAAGGTAAAGCGATCAAGATAGCTTTGCAGTACATTTATGGTATTGGGCCAACGTTGAGCCAGGAAGCTCTAACTGCTACCGGAGTTGATGCCAACATCAAGGTTAAGGATCTTACCGAAGAACAAGTTGGCCAACTGCGTAATGTTATCGACAAACAGTATCAAGTAGAGGGTGACCTGAGGCGGGAAGTGCAGTTTAACATAAAACGGCTTATTGACATTGGCTGTGTGCGAGGGACGAGGCATCGCATGAATTTACCGGTTCATGGGCAGAGGACACGCACTAATGCACGCAATAAAAGAGGGGCAAGAAAAACGGTAGCTGGCAGAGGCCAAAGACGTGGCGTAGGCAAGAAATGAGGAGGTCATATTTAGCAAATGCCAAAGAAGAAAGGAACTAAAAGAGGAAAAAGGGCACGCAAGGGAATTAGCGAAGGTAGGGTTTATATTCAGTCTACTTTTAATAATACTATTGTTACTATCGCTGATATGGAGGGCAATGTTATAGCCTGGGGAAGTTCAGGTACTGCTGGATTTAAAGGCTCGAGGAAAGGCACTCCTTACGCTGCTCAATTAGCTGCTCGAGAGACAGCGCGGCAAGCAGCAAATGACGGTTTGCGCCAAGTCGAAGTTTATGTTAAGGGCCCTGGAAGTGGGCGTGAAGCAGCTATCCGTACATTACAGGCTTGTGGCCTTATCGTTACCGCTATCAGAGATGTGACTCCTATCCCTCATAACGGCTGTCGTGCTCGTGGGCGAAGAAGAGTATAACATGGCGAGGTATACAGGACCTGTTTGTCGTTTATGCCGTTATCTTGAAGAGAAGCTGATGCTTAAAGGAGAGAAATGTGCTACGTCTAAGTGTCCTCTGGAGAGGAGAAATTCTCGTCCGGGACGCCCTGGAGGACGTGCTTCGGCACAACGGCGTAAAATTTCACTTCACGGACTTCAATTGCATGAGAAACAGAAGGTCCGCTTTAGCTACGGCGTTCTGGAGCGACAATTTCGCCGCTTTTTCAGTGAGGCAGCGAAGCTCCCTGGTGCCACTGGAGAAAACCTGTTGATATTGCTGGAGAGACGATTGGATAATGTGGTTTATCGTTTAGGCTTTGCTGACTCACGTGCCCAGGCCAGGCAAACAGTGCAGCATGGTCATATCCTGGTTAATGAGCATAGAACAGATATACCTTCGTGTATAGTAAGATCGGGAGACGTTATTGAATGGCAGGAAGCTAGCAAAAAGACTGAATATTATCAAAGGTTAGTGGAGAAAATTAGGGGAAAGGTCACTCCTGGCTGGCTAAGTCTAGATGAAGAAAAAATGACGGGTAGAATTTTGACCTTGCCTGATAAAGATGGCATTGACGCTAAATTCGATGGAAAAACCATCGTTGAATATTATTCAAGGTAAAGCAGAGGAGATCCTTCACTGTTGGAGCTATCTATACTAAGTGTAAAATGTGTTGAAAGCGCTGGTAATTATGGGCGTTTTCTCGCTGAACCTTCAGAGGCGGGATTTACTGTTACCCTAGGTAACGCTATGCGTCGCGTACTCCTCAGTTCTCTGCCTGGCGCTGCTGTAACTTGGGTTAAGATTGAGGGAATCCAGCATGAGTTCTCTACTATTCCTCATGTCAAAGAGGATGTCAGTGAATTCTTATTGAATGTTAGAGAGCTAAGGCTTCGACCACTTTCTCACCAGCCAGGCAGGTTGATTCTGGAAGTAGAAGACGAAGGCGAAGTTTGCGCTGCTGATATTAGACGAACGGTAGATTTCCAAATTGCTAATCCTGCGCTTCACTTGGCTACTCTAGACTCCGGAGAGAGTAAAATATATGCTGAGTTTAATGTAGAATTAGGAAAGGGTTATGAACCGGCTAAACCGGCCGATGGCTTGCCTGTGGGGGCATTACCAGTAGATGCCATCTTCTCTCCGATACGCAAAGTCAATTTCTCTGTAGAGCCTCTCAGGCCTGGGGAAGGGAGAAGCCCAGAAAGACTCATCTTGGAAGTGTGGACTGATGGAACCATTGAACCATGGGAAGCGGTTAGCCAAAGTGCCACTATTTTAATCAATCAACTCGCCTCTTTTAATGAACTTGAGATTCTGGTGGCGGGGCAAGCAGAGCCAGGTAGCGGTGTGCTAATCTCACCTGACCAGTATAATGCTTCCTTTGGGGAATTGGGTTTGTCGACTCGCGTTTGTAACAGTTTGAGAAGGGGCGGCATTTTGAATTTGGGGCAACTTGTAGAGAAGAGCAGAGAGGGTTTGCCCCCATTACCTGGTTTCGGAAAGAAATCTCGAGAAGAATTGGAGGAAATAATGGCAAAATTAGGCTTTCCCATTATTTTTGATAGGGTGAAGGCGAGGAGGAAATGAGACATCGGATAGCTGGACGAAAATTAGGTAGGCCAAGCCATCACCGCTGGTCACTATACCGAAATCTGGTAACTGCTCTTTTGGCTCATGAGAAAGTCATTACTACTGAGGCTAAAGCGAAGGAAATTCAAAGCTTAATTGAGAAGATGATTACCTTGGGCAAAGATGGCAGCCTTGCCTCAAGACGGCGAGCTTTAGCTTTTATTACTGACAAGAAAGTGGCCAAAAAACTCTTTGACGAGATTGCTCCAGGCTATTCCGACCGGACAGGAGGCTACACACGATTGGCAAAATTAGGGCATCGTCGTGGTGATAATGCTCCTATAGCTCAAATTGAGCTAATTAAGCGGTGAGATGTGCTCAGGTTGTTTTAGTGGTAGAGTATGATGGCACACGGTATCATGGCTTTCAGTGGCAAGCCGGTTTATCTACTATTCAAGGTGAGCTGGAACAGTCTCTACAGAGGATTTGTGAACAGAAAGGTAGAGTCATGGCAGCTAGTAGAACCGATGCCGGTGTGCATGCTAAAGGCCAGGTGGTAAGTTTCTGGACAGAATCTACGTTGAGTACGATGGCATTTGTTAAAGCATTAAACTATTACTTGCCCGATGATATTGCCGTCAAAGAAGCTTACAGGGTGACCAATGATTTCAATGTCAGGCGTGATGCCTTAAGTCGGGAATACTGTTATTATATTCTAAATAGTAGGATTAGATCGCCGTTCTACAAAACGTTTGCTCTGTTTATGCCCGGAATGCTGGATATTGAAACGATGAATAAGGCATGCCAATTTATGCAAGGAGAACATGATTTTGTCTCTTTTGCCACTTCTTTAGATGATGTAAGAAGTACTGTGCGCAATGTTCATAAGGCAGAGGTTAGCAAAAGAGGAGATTTTGTTATTTTTCGTATAGAGTCTAATTCCTTTCTACGTCATCAGGTACGCAATACAGTGGGGCTTTTAGTCAGACTGGGTCTAGGCAAAATTGGAATTGCAGATTTCTATGATATTATGGAGGCAAAGAGTTTGGGTTCAGCTCATCCCATGGTTTCTGCTCGTGGTTTATGGCTCACCAGAGTGAATTACTCTAAACCTCTTGGAGAGTGGAGTGAAAACCTATAGCCCTAAACTTAAGGATATTAAGCGGGAATGGCATGTAATTGATGCCTCAGGGGAAACTTTGGGTAGGTTGGCATCCCAGATAGCTAAGTTGCTTATGGGCAAACACAAGCCAATTTTCTTCCCTCATTTCGATACAGGTGATTATGTCGTGATAATTAATGCTGCTAAGATAAAGGTGTCGGGGAATAAAGCTAAGCAGAAAATTTACTACAGGCATAGTGGATACCCTGGAGGATTAAGAAGCTTGACTTTTGAAGAGGTATCTAGTAAACATCCTACTCGTGTCGTTGAACTTGCCGTCAGGGGCATGTTGCCCCACAATCGCTTGGGCAGAGCTATATTTAGGAGACTTAAGATCTATCCTGGGAGTGAACATCCTCATCATGCCCAGATCAGAGAAAGGAAGGATGATAATCCATGAGCGCTGAAAAATACATTTGGGCGACAGGTAAACGTAAGTGTGCTATAGCACAGATTAGGCTTTTCCCTGGAGATGGAGGGATAACGATTAATGATAGACCGTATGAGGAGATTTTTCCCCGTCTTGAATATCGCCGTATGATTGAAATTCCTTTCCTGGTCACTGAGACTGTGGGCAAATTTCGTGTTACGGTAAAAGTTAAGGGTGGAGGAATGAGTGGCCAAGCAGGGGCGATTCGCCATGGTATTGCTCGAGCTCTGGTTAAGGAAAATGACCTGTTTAAACCCGTGCTACGCAAAGAAGGCCTGCTCACCAGAGATGCAAGGATTAAAGAGCGTAAGAAATATGGCCTTAAACGAGCCCGTAAGGCGCCGCAGTTTACTAAACGCTGAATTCTGATTCTTATTCTGTAGAAGAGAATAAGGCACTGAAAAGTCAATTTCATCCCCGTAAAGACAATGTGGCTTTCCTGGTAGTAGATTTTCAGGAAAAAATAAGAAGCCTTGAGGTTAAACACCTCGTTTTGAGCGGTGTGGAAACACACGTGTGCGTCTTACAAACAGCTTTGGATTTACTAACGGATGATTATGAAGTTAGCCTGGTAAGAGATGCTGTCTGTTCCCGTTACAAATCGGATTGGGAGGTGGGGCTAAGGATGATTGAGCAAGCAGGAGGTATGATAACCAGCACTGAAATCATAATCTTCCAACTGCTTGAGCGGGCAGATACTGCTGAATTTAGATTTATGTCCCCTTTGCTGAAGAGGAAATGAGATTTCATCTTACTCTAATTTGAATCAAAATATCTCCGGGTTGCCTGTCGGTTGTTCGGCAGGCATTAGCTAATCTAACCACACTACCTGATTTTACTCCTGAGGGGATTTTTACCTGTAGTTTTTTCCCCTTTCTTCTCAGTAATTTTACTGTTCCGCGCAAAGCCTCTCTTGGAGTAATTAGGAGTTCGTAGTGAACATTTTGCAGTTTGCCTCTTTGACTTTGGCGGAATATCTTATCTAGATTAATTCTTTTCCCTGGCCAAGCTTCGAACTTCATTCCTCCTGGCCCGGCGGAATTCTTAAAGGAGAATGAAGTTCTCTTGCCCCCTAGGAAGTCTCCAAATATGTTGTTCAGGAAGTCAAACCCAAGGCCAGCTCCGCCAAAGTCTTTTACCACATCTTCGAAAGTCGTCCGGGTAAAAGGGCTTCCAAAAATTTCACCAACATTGCCCACTGTGCCGTATTGGTCATATTGCCTTCTTTTCTGCGGGTCCCCGAGCGCCGCATAGGCTTCGTTTATCTCCTTGAATTT
>JAGMDB010000028.1 GCA_023128875.1 Dehalococcoidia bacterium
AGTATTATCACCACCATGGCGATAACAAAATAAACCATCCAATTCATTGCCATGTTATTTATTCTCCTTTTCTCTAGATTTTTTTGTCACCACTAATTCCAGACCTTCTACTTTAGTTATGGTCACCTCCTCATTAGCCTTTATTTTACTACCTTCGGCCAAGGCTTTCCAGAGCTCGCCCTCGGCCAGAACTGTGCCTTTAGGATTAAGAATCGTTTGTGTTATAGCTACTTTTCCCACCATATCCTCCTTGCCAGTAGCAAGTTTTCGCTTTTGACTTTTGACGATAGCGTAAATGACAAAAACGCTAAAGGCGATGGCAAAAATTATAGCTATGATAATTGGCCCCGTTATTTCCACAGGTGTTATTTCCATGGATCGCGAGCTACCTCCTTTCTAAGTCTCCAGATTTCCTTGTCACCCATAATTTCAAGGTTTCTACTTTGCTTATTACCACCTCCTCCCCAGGTGCTATTTTATCGCTTTCAGTTATGGCTGTCCATAGTTCACCTTCAGATTGAACTGTGCCTGTGGGGTCAAGCGGTGTTTTTGCTATGGCTGTTTTTCCTATCATTCCTTCAGCGCCGGTGGCTTTGCGCCGCCTCTGGCCTCTAATAATAGCGCCAATGACAAAAATAGAAAAGGCAGCGGTAGCCGTCGTTACCCCGGCTATCAGCCCGCGATTTACCTCTACTCCTGGACTATGGCTGAACAAGATCAGCGAGCCCATAACAAGCGAAACTACACCACCAGTCGTTAATAGCCCAAAGCTAGCGGTGAAATACTCAGCTACAAAAAGTCCAATGGCAAGCAAAATAAGTGCTAAGCCTCCCCAATAAGCATTGAGCACTCCTAGCGAGTAAAATGCCAGAAACAAACTGATGCCACCGATTACTCCGGGGAAAACCATTCCGGCGTTAGAGATTTCCGTGATTAATCCTATAGAGGCTAGGGTAAACAGAATATAGGCAATGTTTGGGTTACTGATAGTTTGCAGAAATTCCTCAATGGTATTCATTTCATTCCTGGCTGTTGCATAACCTGTGGTGTTAATAGTAATTTCCTCACCATTGGCTAAAACAACTTCCCTGCCATTGATTTGTGAAATAAGGTCTTCCAAGTTATCAGCTCGTAGGTCAATAAGGTTGCATTCGAGTGCATCAACATCGGTGAAGGATTTGCTTTCCGTTACTGCTAATTCTGCCTCCTCCATGTTGCGACCACGTTCCTGGGCAATGGTCTTCATCCACTTAGCTGAAAATTCAACTATTTTTTTCATTTGATCTTCAGGTATTTCCTCTCCTCCGGCGCTAACAGGGTGGGCAGCACCAATCGTGGAGCCTGGTGTCATAGCTGCAATATTGGCAGATAAAGTAATAAAGGTGCCTGCCGAAGCAGCCCAAGCACCTTTAGGCGAAACATAAACTACGATGGGAACATCAGCATTCATAATTGTAGTGACTATTCTTTCAGTTGAGTCGAGAAGCCCTCCTGGCGTGTTTAGTTCAATAATACAGACATCGGCATTCTCATCTTCAGCCTGGCTGATGCCTCGATCGATGTAGTCAGCCACCACCGGAACAATAGTGCCTTCTATGTGAAGGACCGCAATCCTTGAACTGGAAGCACTAATTATGCTGCTTCCCAGGCTGCCTATTAGCGGGATTATACACAGAGCAAAGAAGAAGACACTAAGTCGGATTTTGCGCATTTACCCTTTAACCTAAGATTAATTATAACCTAAACAACCAAAAGCAACAAACTGTCATTGAAGGGAGAAGTGACTTAGTGTAGAATAAAACCACTTATTTCAGATTGAAGAATGGAAAGTCAAAGATGTAAGGGGATGAGAGATTTGCTTCGCAAGGATATGGCGTGTTTCCGCCATATTGAGGATGCCTTTCGAACTTGCTGCACCAGGTGGGGATATCAAGAGGTAAAGACACCCACGTTAGAATACCTCCACTTGTTTACTGCCACGGGAACGCTTACTCCAAGCAAGCTAAATAAGACATATTCCTTTCTTGATTGGGATGGTTGGAGCGGGGAAAGAGTAGTATTGCGACCAGATGGCACCATTCCTGTGGCCAGGCTTTATATTAATAATCTAAGCGAATACGAAATAGCTAGACTTTTCTATGTGACCAATATTTTCGCCTTTGAGGAGACGGGCCGTGAAAACAGGGAAAGGTGGCAATGTGGCGCTGAATTTCTGGGTGGTGCCGGGTTGACGGCGGATGTGGAAATAATTTCCCTGGCCAAAGAGGTTGTGTGTAAACTTGGACTTAACAACATTAGGTTGCAGTTATCTCATGCTGGCTTGATGAAAGCGTTAATTAAGGAACTCAATCTTAGCCATGGTGAAGAAGCCAAAATAACAGACCGTGTTTTGGATGGAGACTGGCAAGCATTGATGGAGGCAAAAACAACTAAACCTGAGTTGAACAGGCTTTTATCTCCACTTTTGAACCTAAAGGGGAAATCAAGCGACTTCCTGCAGAATGTAAAAGCCTTATGTCAGCAGGTTTCATCGGACCTCAAATCTAGCATGGAGGATTTTATAAACATAACCATGTTGTTAGATAGTCTGAGCTGTAATTACGAAATTGATATCAGGGCGATATGGGGTTTTGAGTACTATACTGGAGTTTGTTTTCAATTATTGGCCGATGGAAAGAAAATAGGTGGTGGGGGAAGATATGATAACCTTATTCCACTCATGGGTGGGGGGGATGTCTCTGCTTGCGGGTTTGCCCTTTATGTTGACCCTATAATGGAATTGCTTCCGATGGAAAGTAAGAGGAACAAGGAATACGGGGTTCTAATTAAGGCTGAGGAGCCTGCCCTAGAGGTAGCAAAAACGTGCTTCACCTTGGCCCAATCACTTCGTGAGACGGGGCACACAGTGGAAGTTAATTT
>JAGMDB010000029.1 GCA_023128875.1 Dehalococcoidia bacterium
GTATTAGCTTCCTTGGCGGATATGGATTATCTTCGTAGTAATGTAGCAAAAATAGTTGCTGAGCGGGAGCGACTATTTAGCGAATTAAAGGAATTAAAGTGGCTAAGCCCCTATCCTTCCAGAGCTAATTTTGTTCTTTGCTCCGTGCATTGTTGTGCTGATTCCCTACACTATCATTCCGAGGGAGCGAAGCAAGCGAAGAAACTTGCTCAGGGTAAACTCAGCGGAGGATCTCCAGCTAGAGAAATCTGGCAGCGGCTACAAAAGAGAGGCATCTTTATCCGGTATTTTGATAGTCCACAGTTAAGGGATTACCTGCGGATAAGCGTCGGTAAACCTGAAGATACCGAAGCCTTAATTGGGGCATTAAGAGAGATAGAATCAGGAGGAATTTGAAAATGGCTGAAAGAAAAGCGATAGTAACTCGTAAAACCGCGGAGACTAATATTAGAGTGGAGCTAAACATTGATGGAAGTGGGCAATTTGAAATTAGTACCGGCATAAAAATGTTTGACCATTTTCTAGCTCAGATGACCAAGCATGGGGTATTTGACATAAAACTCTCTGCCTCAGGCGGCGACCAGCATCATGTAGTTGAGGATGTAGCTATTATCTTAGGTAAAGCCTTTAATCAATCATTGGGGGAGAAACAAGGCCTCACTCGAATGGCGCATGCCGTCGTTCCTATGGATGAAGCACTGGCAGCGGTGGCAGTAGACATTGGAGGAAGAGCTTATAGTGTGGTAGAAATACCCTTTGGTGCGGCCAACATAGGCGATTTGGAGACTGATTTAGTTCGCCATTTCCTTGTTTCCCTTGCTTCTGAAGCCAGAATTAACCTACATGCCAATGTGCTCCCTGGCCCCAATGACCATCACAAGGCAGAAGCCTTATTCAAAGCCCTGGGCCGGGCTCTGGATTCAGCCACCCGAGTTGATGAAAGAATCGTTGGCAGGATTCCCAGCACCAAGGAAGTTATTGAGGGCGGTGAAGCCCCCATGTCTGTGTAAAAAGGATGGTGTAAGCACCTCCTGGTATTCCAGACTATCGCTACCCTGCTGTTCTTTAACGAATGCAATTATTCTTTCTTTATTGACAGCTTCTTGCCTTCTAACGCTTTTTCAGCTACGCTTCCAATCCCAACATACGTAGCGTTGATTTCAGACAGCATGAAGAAAGCTGATGATTAATCCTCCCATCTATACAGTTTTTTCTTGTTTCTCAATTTTTCTAACTCACAGCTAAAGCAAATGCCATTGTGGCAGCATATAATTGCACCGCACTCAGGGCATTTCCATCTCTTCTCTTCCTTTTCAAGGAATTGATTGATGCCGTTGTTCTTGATGAATTCGAGGTTCTCTATCATGCTCATCCTGAAATATCTTCTGTAGCGCTTGTCGATATGGCTGAGCCTTTCGCAAGGGTAATCACTGCATTCATAACAATATTTAACCTTGCCGCTCAGGAGCAGGGCGCATCTCTTTTTTAGGAAGGCGCATTTCTTATCTCTTGGTCTGCAACCAATGCAGTAAGGCATTCTGATTCCCTTGCTCTTTACATCATGTTGGAAAGCAAGGTATCCGCTGCATATCCTGCAGTTCATCCCGCATGGTGCGATTAGTTCTTCGCTCATTGCTTTCCACCTTAATATACGTGATTTAGGAGGCATGGTCACGAGTTCAATAGGGCGTCTTTGCGTATAACTGCGTAACATCCCAAAGATGGTGTTGCCAAACCAACGAAATTGTGTCACCAGGTACAGTCTATTCTAATTGAAAAATGAGCCCGAATAAAAGACTTTCAGGCAACCCGGTTAACAAATCTCAAGATTTGTTGAAAGAGATTGGAACGAGCATTCATCATCCTCTCTGCAAATTGATTATCGCTCATTTGGTTAGCGATTGTCACGAGTTTTTCGAAGGTTAC
>JAGMDB010000003.1 GCA_023128875.1 Dehalococcoidia bacterium
CAGCTATCGAGGATGTTGGTTTTGCCAGAGCCAACATAGCGTTTTTCCTTGGCATCGGCTTCATTGCGCTAATAGATATATTTGTCCCCCATGAGTATAAAGAGGAGCGTGTAGAAAAAGCTCCTCAAAATATCGATGAGCTAGGGCAGCGAGAGATTTCGGGCTTGCCTCCACAACTTACAACTCCATCAAAGTCATCCCTTATGAGGTCTGGCGTTCTTATTGCGCTTGGTATTGCTATTCATAACTTTCCAGAAGGACTGGCTACTTTCTGCGCTGCAGCTACTGGAGATGTTGCGCTTGGAACAACGATAGCTGTGGCTATCGCCATCCACAACGTTCCTGAGGGTATTGCTGTAGCGGTGCCTATTTTTTATGCTACCGGCAGTCGTCGCAAAGCTTTTACATACTCATTCTTATCGGGTATAGCTGAGCCCGTGGGCGCCCTTATTGGTTATGGGATTCTATACTCCTTCTTGACTCCAGCGCTCCTATCAAGCATGCTGGCTTTTGTAGCCGGTATAATGGTATTCATAAGTTTAGATGAAATACTCCCCCTCGCTCACCGATATGGCAAGGAGCATCTTGTGCTCATAGGGCTAGGAGCTGGCATGCTGGTGATGGCTATCAGTCTGTTCCTATTGCGCTAGCCATTATGCTCCCTAGTTTTAGTGGCTAAGCGGAAACTATCTTCTACAGGTATCGCAACTGAGGGCGGAACATGTGCTACAAGGGTTGCTTCCTCCAATCGTCGTAGACGTTCCCTCAACATTGCCAGAAGGAGCATTGAAGGAGGAGAGAACTCGCTTAGCGCCGTTATGGCAATTGGGGCAGGAAGCAACTTCATCCGATTGACTTAGATGGCGAAGTAATTCAAATCTAAAATTGCAATGCGCACAAAAATATTCATAAATAGGCATTTTCACCTCTTCTAGATGGCAAGCACTCCCTTGATTTCAGGCATTTCGTCCTTGATCACCCGGGTAATTCCGTGGTACAAGGTCATGGCTGCCATAGGACAGCCACTACAGGCACCGGTCAGCTTCAGCTTAACCACACCGTCCTTCACATCAACCAGTTCAACATTTCCCCATCAGCCAACAAAGAAGGCCCTATCTCGTTGAGCGTTGTTTCTACTTTTTCTCGCACGATTTATCCCATTTTCAGTGTTTTATTTTTCAACGACAATATCGTATTACAAGCATTTACGGTGCAACTATTATATCACTCCTCCACAATTCGTGCGCCATCCTATACCATCGAGTAGTGGCGGGGTTTATCCCCGCCTTATTCCCTCAATGGCATAAAAGGAATGCCCAAAATGTCCACCATTTACCTGAGCAAGATCGTTTAACGCAGCAAATTTGGGGTAAAAAGGAGTAATACACCCAGAACAAGTGATATTGTTCCACCTACTGGCTTGCAATATTTTGCATACCGTTCTCCCTCGCTTGAAGTCACGGCAAAAGCAGCCAAACCAAAAATAATGAAATCATCAAGCATAAAAAAACAATCATATAGCAGGATATAGGCATAATACTTAAAGGTTGCAAGATTGCGCAATGATAGGATGTGGGTGAAAATCGCCGGGAGCGCCGAGGAACAAAGAAATTCAATAGAATTTACCACAAAAGCCAGTGCTACGATTCCTGCTATCGTAGCCAATGTTAGGGGAGAAAAGATAACCTTCTCTATTCTGGCCATGGTTTTCTTTCTGGATTCTTCATCTCCCATTTCACAAACAAGAGCACCCTTCGTTTTTATGAATTCCCTGACATTCAGTATTCCTGCGCCCAAGGCCACTAATCCAATCGCTATTGTCACTGGCCTGAAGTATCCAATAAAAAGAAAGGCATTAAGCCAGGCTGTCATGAAGAGGAAATATAACACCCCAGAGGCAAAAACGAAGGAGCCTACAAGCAACCATATCTTCCTCTTATCTTTTAAAGTCATTATCAGGGAGATAAGGTAGGCAAGCACCCACATGGCACAGGGATTACAGCCATCAACAAGCCCCAGAATTACAGCTAAGCTGGAAAGAGAATAATCGGAGAGTCTTATTTTCCCTATTATGGGCAATGTTGCTTCATCCTCAGGCCCCTCCCTCCTTGTTTCCGGGCAATTTCCTGTCAAACATTGTTGCAAAGCTTTCTCAATCTGTTCACCCGTTGTTTTCTCTGATTCCCAGCCATTGAAAACTTGCCATTCAAAGATTGTTACCGGGAATTCTGGTTCGCCTTCTATTCTCACACTGGCAAGCATTTTTGATAGTAGAGCAGATTCTTCAGGTTTGGTGGCATCGTGATAAATAAAATTAATTGAAGGGTATCTACTGGCTAGCTCCTCATTAAATGGGTTTTGCTCATCGCAATGTGAACAGCCTGTGAGATAAAAGAAATGAACCTCAAAACCTTCGTTGGCAGTTGGCTTCGTTGATTCATAGCCTGTGAATAGAAGCGCTACACCCAATATCACTAAAGACACAGCTAAGTATCTCTTGAAGGGGTCTTGATAAAATTTTCTCCAGAAATTGGTCAACTTGCTATCTCGTGGCAAATACCGCCTTGAACCCATATTTTAGCCCAGTAATTGGAAGGAGGCCTGCCTCAAAAACCTATTTTAGCCTCTATTAAGGGAGTTAATCCATGCAATCCGTTTACCCATCTGCATACTTGTACATATTATAGAGTAGCTACCCTTTGTAAAGCGATGGCGAGCCGCTTGAGACATCTTTCTTTGCCCAATACTATCATAGTTTGAAACAGGGGTGGCGCTGCAGTGCGACCTGTGGTAGCCACCCGCACTAAACCAAAAAACTTCCCCGCGCTTAACTCTAATTCCGCTGCCAACGGGCGAAGCATGCCCTCAAGTGAACTAACATCCCAGGCTTTTGCTGCTTCTAACTTTTGCAAGGCAATTTCAATAGCTTGAGTGGCTGACCTGGCATCCAACCCACCACTAAGAAGTAAGCTGGCATCATATTCTATCTCCTCAAGGAAGAAAAAATCGCCAAGCTGGGAAACTTCGGCTAAAATCTTACTACGTTCCTGAAGCAAAGGCATAATTTGGCAAACATAATTCTCGGACAACGGCCGTTTTACCGAAGCTGGCAAACCTCTATCTAGGAATGGAATTGCTCGCTGGGCAAACTCCTTTGGGCTCAGTTGCCGCAAGTAAACTCCATTCATCCATTCCAACTTACGATTATTAAAGATAGCCGCAGTTTTGCTCACCCTTTCCAGGGAGAAGTATTTTATTAATTCCTCTCGGCTTAGCAACTCAGTTCTATCATCCAGTGACCAACCTAACAGTGCCAGGAAGTTAATCATCGTCTGAGGAAGATAACCTTGCTCTCTGTAATCAATGATATTAGTAGCGCCATGCCGCTTGGAGAGCTTAGCTCTGTCAGGGCCGAGTATCATAGGCAAGTGGGCAAACTGCGGGGGAGGCCAATTTAGAGCTTGATAAAGCAGTATATGGCGAGGAGTGCTGGAAAGCCATTCATCAGCTCTAAGAACATGGGAAATAGCCATTAAATGGTCGTCCACTATGTTGGCCAGATGGTATGTTGGATAACCATCGGATTTAAGCAAGACGAAATCATCCAAAGCACTATTTTTGAACGCCACATCACCGCGGATCAAATCGTGTAAAGTGGTTTCCCCCTCAAGTGGCATTTTAAAACGGACTACAGGAACAATCCCGCTTGCCTCGAGTTGCTCCTTCACCCGTTGCGTTAAGTATCGGCAGCGGCCATCATATTTCGGTGGTTGTTTTTGCTTCATTTGCTCTTGGCGCATCATTTCCAGCCGCTCTCGAGAACAGTAACACAGATAAGCAAAACCCTCCTTAAGCAATCTGTTTGCGATTTCATGGTAGTGATGTAATCTTTGTGATTGGAAATAGGGGCCCTCATCCCAATCCAGTCCAAGCCACCTCAAGCTATCCAATATGACGTCTACAGCTCCCTTCACTTTACGAGTAACATCGGTGTCTTCAATACGTAAGATGAATCTACCACCATAATGGCGAGCAAAAAGCCAGCTAAATAGAGCAGTCCTGATGTTACCTAAATGTGGATAGCCAGTGGGGCTAGGGGCAAAACGGACTCTGACTAGTGTCTTTGGCTTCATAACTGTACATTATGACCTGCTCCAGGGTTTTGAATGCTTACTTTATCACTACAAGGTCGCAGGTTTTAAGAATTGCTATTTAGAAAGGACTCGTTGCAAACCTTTTAGTTGCTCCAGGTGCTTTCTAAGTCTTTGTGCAAGCTGCTCAATTTGCTTCAGAGCATTTTCGCTATCCTCTATGTCAGTAGCCACCTTGAACAAAATCTCGCTTCGCCGTCCGCTTAGCTCAGCTTCAAAATTAGCCAGCTTTTCTAGTTTGTTTTCCTCCACTAGAGAAGACAAAATGTCACTCTCCCTTTGTATTTGCTCGCTATTAAGTTGACCAAAGGATTTCAATTTACTAATTCCTTTCTACTGTAACTTCGTATTTGAATATATACCATATCATAATTCTTTAGGCAAGCCTTTCAATGACTATGAGCTATGAGCTCCAAGGCTTGCTTCAAGTCTGGCGGCAAAAGGCTGGTAAATTCTTGATATTCGTTGGTTGACGGCAGGCGAAAGCCAAGACGGTAAGCGTGAATAAACTGCCTCTTAATATAAGGTGATTTTGCCCCATAAGTGGCGTCACCAACCACAGGATACCTAATAGCCGCTAAATGTACCCTGATCTGATGGGTGCGTCCAGTTCGAGGGGTAATCTCAAGTAAAGTATAGTTATCCAGGTATTTCTTGACTTTATATTGCGTACTGGCTTCTTTTCCCGACTCTACTACTCCCATACGCTTGCGGTTGCGAGGGTCACGCCCAATTGGCGCCTCGATTATCCCTTGTTCTGGAGACAACCTTCCCTTAACCAGAACAAGATAGCCTTTCGCTACTGCACGATTTTTAAATTGATTGATTAGATATTGTCGTGCATAATCATTTTTGGCAATGACTATAAGCCCTGACGTGTCCTTATCAAGCCGATGGATTACGCCAGGGCGTATTAAGTCGTTACCCATAGCTAAACTGGGGCAGTGGCCCAGGATAGCATTGACCAGAGTATGGTTAGGGTGCCCTGGGGATGGGTGAACAACCAGCCCAGCGGGTTTATCCACAACCATGATATCTGTATCTTCATAAATTATGGTCAGAGAGCCAGGTTCAACTGCAGGATGAACAGGGGGAACAACTTTAATCGTTATTTTATCGTTGGCATTTAATCTTTGGCTCGCCTTTGCTCTTTGCTGGTTAACCAGGATGCAGTCTTGCTCAATTAGTTTCTGTACGCGATTTCGAGAAAATTGAGGAAGAGCTTCAGCCACGTACCTGTCCAGACGGACGTCTGATATCTGGGCAATAAGCTGGAGCGTCTTAATTCTCGCTTTTTCAGTTGCCATCATAGATTTTTTTGAATAACCCTGACCGAAACAGGGCATATGTCAGCGTAAGGGTGCCTACCACTATAGCTGAATCAGCAAAGTTGAAAGCTGGCCAATGAAAATTGCCCCACAGACGAATATCGATAAAGTCGGTTACATAGCCAAAGCGCAGGCGATCTATTAAGTTGCCAATGGCGCCACCCAAAATTAAACCAAGACATATAATGCATAAGCCAGTCGTGGGAGAGCGATAATGTGCAGATAGATAGTAGAGAAAAAACGGGATGATCAACGAGATAACTAAAATGGTAAAAATCAAAAGGAAAGTCTGGTTACCCGGCAACCCGAAAACAAACCCCGGGTTTACCACATAGGTTAGCCGTAAGAAACCACTTTCTGGTAGCGACTCCCCTTGTGCCAGATTAACCCTAACCCAGAATTTGCTCAGTTGGTCAAGGATGATCACAAGAGCAACAACAGTCAGAGATAATTCTATCCGCTTGCTCTTTATTTTATCCCTTTCGCATCCTTTGTCTGACCTGTTTTGCATCCCAAGCACAAATTTGCCTGAGGCAATGCTTCGAGGCGATCCTGTTCTATTGTCTGCCCACAGGAATCACATAGACCATAAGTGCCTGCTTTGTATTTTTCCAAGGCATAGTCTATTTCAGCGAGGGTGTTCCTCAGCTTTTTCTCCAGAGCTAATCCCTTCTCCAATTCAAAGGCTTCGCTTGCTTCCTCATCCCTTTTGCCAAAGGGGCTGCCTTCTCGTCTTTCCCCCAGTAGTTGCCTCCGAGCCCTTAGCTGCTCCAGCCTTTCAGATAGTTGGCTTTTTTCCTTCTTTAAACGCTTGTAGAGTTTACTATAATCAACCATTTCACCAATTACTCCCACTAACATAGTCAAGTCATTTTAATCCATACCATATTTCAAAGCAAGTTAATCAGTTTGCCTCTGAATCAGCGAGCAAACTACCCCAAAAGATAACCCTTATCTGTAAATCACGCTTGTACGGCTGTGAATTACCTCTAAGCAGTATCTTGCTGTCGTTGTGTTAAGTGGCAAAATTGTGCTACCTTATCTAGATTTTAAGACGGAGTGCTGAAGTGATTGGAAGATTTAGATTGTTCTGGAAAAACTACAATAAAGCGATTGCGGTCATAACAATCGCCGTACTACTATCACTAGGTCATCATTTTCTCAAACCGCCCCTGAAAAACTCAGTCTAAGGTCAATAACATATGAAAATCCTGGGTATTGAAACTTCCTGCGATGAAACCGCAGCAGCAGTTGTTGAGGACAGCAATAGAATCTTGTCCAATATTGTGGCTTCACAAATAGACATTCATGCTCGCTACGGCGGGATTGTTCCTGAGGTTGCCTCAAGACAACACCTCCTCACTATCATTCCTGTAATAAATAAGGCAATGATTGAAGCCAAGGCTACCTGGCAAGATGTCGCTGGCATCGCTGTGACCTTTGGTCCTGGCTTAGCTGGTTCATTGTTGGTAGGAGTTAATGTAGCTAAAGCGATTGCCTTGGCTAAACAATTGCCTCTTGCAGGAATTAATCACCTTGAGGCACATATCTATGCCAACTGGTTAGCTTCGCTCCTGCCCTCTTCATCAAATGGGGAGGGCAGGGTGAGATTCCCCTGCCTTTGTCTCATTGTTTCTGGAGGGCACAGCGATTTGGTATTGATGAAAAATCATGGACAATTTGAGATTCTGGGGCGAACCAGGGATGATGCCGCTGGCGAAGCCTTCGATAAAGCAGCTCGAATCTTGGGATTAGGTTACCCGGGAGGCCCAGCCATTGAGGAGGCAGCCAAGTCTGGAACTCCTTGCTTATCTCTTCCACGAGCCTGGCTCAGTGGTAGCCACGACTTTAGCTTCAGCGGCTTAAAAACAGCTCTATGGCATTATGCCCAGAGGGGAGAAATTTTGACCACAGCCGCCTCGATAGCTGACGCAGCAGCAAGCTTTCAATGCGCCGTAGTGGATGTCCTAGTCACTAAAACAATTGAGGCAGCCAGAGAATTAGGAGTGAGGCAAATCCTGCTTAGCGGTGGTGTAGCAGCCAATAAATTATTAACAGAGCGCTTCCTTAATTCTTCACCAGTGCCTGTGTTCGTTCCTCCTCCTCATCTATGTACCGATAATGCTGCCATGGTCGCTGTTTGTGGCTATTATCATTTCCGAGCTGGTACAATAAGCGGCCATGACTTAGATGTGGTATCCAATCTTGGCCTGGGTTAAACCAAAGGGCACTCAGAGCACTTCCCCTCTCGACAATAGTTTCTAAAAATATGAATTAAGCCTTGCTGGTGACAAGCGGTGAAACCAGATACACTTTCAAGGCAAAGTTGTCGTGCCATATGACGTGTTATCTCATTCTCAGCTAGCTTAGGGTAATGACTATAAAACTCGATAGCCTTTTCCTTTAACCCCAATTCACCAGTTATCTCGCCCCAAGCGAAGACAAACGGCAATATGACGTTCACCATAATCTCGGCCGTTTTGCCATGCCCCAAAAGGGCTGATTTCTTCGTTTTCGCTCCAATATCAAAATCAAAATGTTCCTGCCAATAGCCATTGCCAAAAACAATCAACCCATCTTCCAGCATGTGAGACCCAATCACCAAAGGTGCACCCCTAACTACTTGTAACATTCCCACCAATAATCCTTCCCGGCAATATCGCTGCAGAAGGTAACTCTGGGCCACAATGCGACGCACAGGGAAATTATTGGGGTATACATGGCTGAGATGCCAATCGCCTTCGCTCATAGTTTTAGCCCCTTTACTGGTCGACTGCCATATCTGCTCCAACTTCTGTACCTCCCTTTGCTTGCAAAATTTCCTGCGCGGCCGCTGAAAAGGTAGCAGAGCCGCTGTGCCTAATAACCAAGCTTGCTTCAGAGCTAAACCGTCTCTTAGCTCCGTCTTTTCTATGAGGTTGAGAGGTGCTCGACGAGCAAGTTCCTCAAAGGGCACAGTATTTTTAGAATAACCTAAAGCTCTCATCATGCTTTTGAAAAGCACCTGCCCCGCCTCCTCCTGATTCAAGCTGACCCGGAAAAGGGCTGCTTTTCGCTTAAATCTTTCCTCTCCGACAACATCTAGTAGCTTCAGCAATGTTTGTTTGCCCCTGAGCGTCGTTATCTCAAAGCAAGGAAGTTGATGAAAAGGCATCAAATAAGCCTGGTACCACGGCTCACATGATAAGCGTAGTTCCTGAACAAGTTTGCTATTCTGCGTCAGGGTAGCTAAGCCAGCATTATGCTGTGCCACCACATGAAGAATCACATTATTGTATTCAGGATCACAATGATGCCTATGACTATACCAATCGCTGGATTTAACATGAATTTCTATATCTCCCTTTAGCAAATTGGACTCATCCACAGCAATAACAGCATCTCGAAAATCAGGGCCATTATCGCCATTTATCCTGCCAGGGTAGATAACCCTGAGGTGCTTGCCGTCAACAGTGGTTAGCTTCCTCTGCGACAGCCGTTGCCATGCTAGCGAAAATTGCTTCTCAGAAATTCTTATCCGCTTACGTGTAGGCATAATGAAAATTTTTTTGCCCCTCATCTACTCTTTTACTTCTTTCATGCTGTTTCATTAAATCAATTATACACGGTATAGTGTAAGAATCAAGCGCAATAATTATAGTACTCTCCTCAGGCATTCAAAACAGCCTCTTTCGCCTGAGAACGGATGTCAGAATAAAATTCTCCATAATGTATAACAAGGCTGTCTTTGATAACAGTTTAAAGGTAATCACAAGCACCATACCCCATAGCCGCTCGGCAAGTATTGCTTTGCATGGTGCAGTATTGAATTCCTTAGACATATTGCCAGTGCCGAAGATGGTTTTGATCTTCCTATCGCTGAAATCTGCACTGCCAAGCTGGTGATATGCCTCAGTGTTTATTCTGTTCTTGCCTCATTCAGGATGCTGGGTTATCAGGTTACGGGCATACTTCATGGGTTTTTCTCTGCTGACCCTAGCTATTGTTTGTCTCCATACCTACTCTCTCGAACACCTCTACAGTGTTCTCTCTATGCACCAGCCTATAGCCTGGTAATTCGCCATTGCGCAACTTTACTATCGCTGACTCTTCTGGAGCTCTCTCAACGCCCTTTACCTCTATATCCACACCCGCCCAAAATAGCATAGCATTGAATTTCCCTTCTACCATCTCCTGGTCTATAATGACATATTTAACACCATCGATTTCTTTGCCCTTAACAAAAAATTTCGCTGCCTCAACAGCACCTTGTTGAAAAGGATTACTTACCGGTACTCTATGTGCCACCTCGATTATCCAATGTCCATAGTCCCACCATGATAGAACGCCATACTCAGGCTCTCTGGCGACGTAAAGATTGTAATATGCTTCAGGGTCATCAAAAGGCTCAGGGCTGTTTTCCCTCAGCCACACTAAAGTATTATACCAATCCTCTGTTATCAGGCTGGGTGACATAGCCAGTTTGATTGACGCCGGTGTGGAGGCAAAGAGCAGAATAATACACAAAGCTAGTGATAAGCGCGACTTTACCCCTTTCCTGATATAGTTGCCAATCTCAAGGAAGAAGTAAGCCGTAAGTAAGGACAGAGGCACAACAAAGTGGTAATCCCACCGCCTCTGGATTGATACAGCGATAAGCATAAGTATACCCCAGACAACAATTAGTAATGGCCTTTGTTTATCTTTTATAGCAAGGTAAATACCCACGAAGAAGAATAAGTAGTTAGCTCCATACACTAATATAGCGGCATGTGGCAGTAGTGGCTTTGTCTCGGCTACTGTTCCGAAAGCTGTGCTTGTGACAAATATGAACTTGACCCACCCAGCAGTCCATACGAAGGGGCCTCGACCCCACATTACTGCCATAGCTACAACCCATATTGCTAACATAAACATCCCAATTATGGCTATAGCCGTAGCCACGAGCAGCTTGGTATCATTGACTCGGCTTGACAGGAAACCGAATATCTGTGGCGTTGCTGCTGCTATTATAAGGGCCAGTATTACCACCACTGGCCCTCCGGTATCGAGATGATATGGCGAGTAGACAAACAAGGCTACACATGCTGTTATGGTTGCGCCGCTCCTCAGAGAAGCGATATCTCTGCCATCATGATAGTCAACAGCAAACTGCACTATGAGCCATAGCCAGAACACGAACAACGTGAATATAGCTCCGTGCCATGTGAGAAAATAGAGCCCCAGTGCCAATCCTGCCAGTGCATAATACCCTAATCTTTCTCTCTTGTATCCTCGTATCAGGAATAGTACTGTTGTGGCAGCGAGCAGTGTCTCGAGCACGTGATGGCTAACAAAACCTAACATTGAGCCGCTGAAGAACTCGGTAGGAAGAAATGCCACCAGTGCTGCCGCTATTACGCCAGCCCACCTGCTGCGTAGCTCCTTGCCGATGAAATATACTGGTATGAGTGTCAGCGTACCTAGTACAGGCGGTAACCATGCTCCGACAATCTGCAGTGTGTGTGTCGTTGGTTGTCCTAAACTTATGGCATACCCTATACCAGCTATCAGCCAAGTTGTGAGTGGTGGGGCTACCACAGTCATACCCTGTGGGAACAATGTATAGCTATCATATAACATTGGCCAAGGGAAGTTATGAGCCATGTTCTCAGCAAGCCTCATGTGATACCAGGCATCACTGCCCCGGAAAATGACCCCACTGTCAGTAAACACATGGTTGTATGGCAAGGCAACCCGTAGAAATAAGGAGGCAACAAAGATACCTGCCAGCACAACTAATATGTTCTTCCCTATTTGTTTGTCTTCCATGGTCGTCAACCTTCTTACCATGCAAAATTAGCGCAAGTAGTTTCTCGAAAATTTTTTATCCGCTTACGTCTAAGCGTGAGCAGAAAATGCTTAATTGCCTATTTATCCCCTTGTTAATTCTATACTGTAGGCTAGGCTCTCAGAAAAGCCACAACAGCCTACATTAATGCTCTTCATCTTCTTCCTCAAGTCTATAATTAAACCCACTGCGCTCAGCAATAATACTGAGCAAAGTAGCTGAAGTTCCACGAGGTCGGTACATGCCTATTTCCCACTCACTGATTGTTTGCTGCCGTGTGCCTAGCTCTTCAGCTAACTTCCTTTGCGTTGCCCCCAAATGTCGCCTCAATATCCGAATGCTTTCCTTATCCCACTGCCTTCTTTTCCGTTGTTTCATTAAATCAATTATATACGGTATAGTGTAAAAATCAAGCGCAATAAATATAATCTGCCCACACATCCAGACCAATCTCTTTGACGTGAGAACGGATACCAGAGTAGAATTCTCTATAATGTATAACAAGACTGTCTTTGATAATAGTTTAAGGGTAATCACAAGCACCATGCCCCATAGCCGCTCAGTGAGTATTGCTTTCCTCATAGGTACTGGTTCATGCTATGAAAACCAGGAGGAGACAGGCATTTCTCATTTTATTGAGCATCTATGCTTCAAAGGCACGCAGCGACGGCCAACAGCTAAGGAAATAAGTCAGGATATTGAAGGCGTTGGCGGCATAATTAATGGCAGTACGGATAAAGAAGCGACCATTTTTTGGTGCAAGGTGGCTAGCTCTCATTTCTCTATAGCTCTGGATGTACTGTCTGATTTACTGCTCAATTCTCGTTTTGATGATGCAGACATTGAGAAGGAAAGCCAAGTTGTCATTGAGGAAATCAAAATGAACCTGGATCTCCCTCAGCACAGAGTAAACATGCTCATAGATGAATTGTTGTGGCCAGAACAGCCACTGGGACGGGAAGTTGCTGGAACTAAGGAAACTGTGTCCTCTATAAATCGTGGGCAGATACAAAGCTATATTGCGCACCGTTACGTGCCTAACAATACTGTGGTTAGCATCGCAGGTGACATACAACATAGTGAGGCAGTGGCTCATATTAGGCCACTGCTCAGCAAGTGGCCTGCTGGAGGGCTATCAAGTGGTTATATAACTAATGACAAGCAAATAGAACCTAGGTTGCGTATTGCGTCCAAAAACGGTGAGCAAGTGCATCTTTGCCTTGCTGTCCATGGATTTTCTCGTTTCCACCCGCAGCGTTTTGCGCTTGACTTGCTTAACACAGTACTCGGTGGGGGGATGAGCAGTCGCCTATTCACAGAAATTAGAGAGCACAAAGGATTAGCCTACGATATTCATAGCTATGTGGAACATTTTGCTGATTCAGGGTCGTTTATTACCTATGCTGGGGTCAATCCTGGAAAGATAGAGACTGCGGTTGGAGCTATTCTCGAGGAGCTATCCAAACTCAAACACGGAATCACCCCCAATGAGCTTACCAGAGCCAAAGAATTGTCGAAGGGAAGGCTGCAGTTACACCTTGAGGATAGTCGAAACATGGCTCTGTGGCTAGGCAGTCAAGAGCTGTTGACACTGCGCATCCTCAACATAGATGAGGTTATTTCTATAATTGATGCTATTACCATGAGCGATTTGAAGCAGGTTGCTGAAGAACTCTTAACCAGTGGGAGGCTCAACCTAGCTATGGTAGGCCCAATTAAACATGAGCCTCCGGTCAAATTACTGAAAGTCTAGGATTATATAGCACCATATAAAGAAGAGCCGCTGTTCAGCGGCTCTTCTTTACCTAGCGTTCTTTATACTGCGCTTTAATACTCGGGGTAACCTCCCGGTGGCATCGATGGCGTCTTTTCCTTCTCGGGGATGTCAGTTACCAATGATTCAGTGGTCAAAATCATATTAGCAATGCTGGCCCCATACTGCAGAGCGGATCTAGTAACTTTAAGTGGGTCTACTATGCCTCTTTCCACCATCTTCACGCCCAATTCATCTTTAGCTGCGTCATAGCCTATGCCGGGCTGGCTTTCTTTTATCTTATTCACCACCACTGAGCCCTCTCTGCCACTATTCGCAGCAATGCAGCGGATAGGCTCTTCCAAAGCTCGTTTCAGTAT